>JABJKH010000089.1 GCA_018660465.1 Rhodospirillaceae bacterium | reverse complement strand
TCTGTGACCTGAGCAACGGCATCGCGTTTAAATTCTTCGGTGTATCGTATTGCGGACATAATCTTAAACTCCTTGCTTCATTTTTAAACTGCAAGGTGTCTACAAATCTAGGGGCTATTCAGCCTTCTCGATCATACACCGGGAGAAGGCTCGAGACCCGACCAAACCTTTGCCAAGGTTTGGGGCAGGCATGCACTCGATCTACGTTTGACGGTTCCTTGGCTGTTCGGCGGGTTCTATATGGTGTTTCTGGCGGGCAAGGAACGTCGTCCAAAAGACCGACGGAAATCCGAAAGTAAGGAACACAAAATTTTTACATCCGGCAACCTGATGTTCTTGATCATGCTGATCATTTGGACAGGGGCTGCTGGCTATGTGATATGGAAAGCGGCTAAATCGATTATGGGGTTTGATTAGCTGACATTCTCATACCATAGAATTTTTGATGTGGATGGTGGGATTCCATCAATAAGGATTTCATCGACTTTTTCATTGTAGAAGCACAATAGATTCTTGATATCTGCCACTTCCGGAAGCGGTGTTGGATACGACCACACGACGTTTTCAAATTCGTCACCATTAATGCGTACCGTCCAATAGTCACAGGTCCCTTTGTAGGGGCAAGACGTGTGCAAATCGGTCGCTTGCAGAAGGTCCATGCGGATATCTTCTTTGGGAATGTAATACCGAGTAATCGATCCCGTTTCATAAAGTAGGCTGGCGCGGGTGGTTTCCGCCACTGTTTCTCCTCCGATGACGACCTGGAGAGGCTGAGAGCTTTTCCGAACATCAATTCGCACGAACGGGTCCTTTGGGTGGATGAAAATCTCATCATCGTCTTCGTACCAATGATCCATTAATTTGAAGTAGAATGCGACGTATCCAGCTATCCTTTCCGCGCCTGGAATGGGGCTTTCGTAGCTCCAGGCCGCGTTCTCAGCTGTTTTCTCACGCGTGGCGATATTCCAGTAGGATGCATCCCCCTTTATGGAGCAAACGGTGGCGTGGTCGGTTTTTTCAAGCAAATCCATCCGGACATCACCCTTGGGGAAATAATAAACCGGCGCATGACGGGTTTCGCGCAAAATAAGGGTATTTGTCGATTCTGCGATCTCCAGGTCGCCGAATACAGCTCTAATCCGTTTTGGGCAGGGCCATGCTTGAATTTTGTGCTCTGATTTGGGGATATTCGCCATTGAATTCTCTCGATCCTAAACGTTTTACTGAAACCTATTAATCAGGGTATTTATGACTACATAACCTAGACTAACAAGAGATTTGGCAGACAATTTCTGCCTAAAATAAAAATATTTAATTGTTCCTCTGGACATCGTTTTTCAAACTAAATAAAACACCTCATTAGATGTATAGGAGTCAGATATGGCAATTTATAAAATCGTCCGCTTGGATGTGAAAAACGATAAGAGAACCGATAGCGGCAAGCAGTTCAGCACCAAAACGGAAGCACAAATCGAATTGGATTTGTTGAATTCTCGTGTGCGAGACCTGAATGAGGCGCGTTACGAAATTGAAGAAGGATAGGGCGTCGTATCCGACAGGTTTTGTTCTTGGGCGCCGACTTTAGTTAAAGTCGGCGCTTTTGTATAAGAACTGCGGGACTGAATTTATTGCTTAATTTATAGGCAGGATCGATTGAAATTAATAAATTAAACAAACAAGCATGTTTTTTGGGCAAAATTGTTGAGGTTTGCGATCTGCTTATGTTAGGATGCTGCACGTTTAAGCCTGAAAAATAATAGTAATATGGGCTGGTTTAATGAACTTAAATTTTGCGGTGGGGAATATCCTTATGTCTAAGTCCATCCTAGCGAGTACCCACCGGGTGCTCTTCTTTATTGCGCTCGGAATTTTCATGTTGCCTGGCGAAGCTTTTGCAGCGGATAAGCTCAGTGACGGTGATACAGCGTGGATTCTCACGGCGACGGCGTTAGTGCTGTTTATGACGTTGCCGGGGTTGGCACTGTTTTATGGCGGCTTGGTTCGGACCAAGAACGTTCTATCGGTCCTGATGCACTGTTATGCCATCGCGTGCTTAGCATCAGTCCTTTGGTTCGCTGTCGTCTATAGCTTGGCATTTAGTGAAGGCAATAAATTTATTGGCGGACTCGACAAGGCATTCTTGGCTGGTGTCGGTGTAGATACGCTGAGTGGCAGCATACCTGAGACCGTATTCTTTATGTTCCAGATGACGTTTGCGGTTATCACACCGGCGCTCATTGTTGGCGCCTATGTGGAACGCATTAAGTTTTCAGCCGTCATGCTTTTAAGCGGTTTATGGCTGATTTTGGTCTACGCCCCGGTTTGTCACTGGGTTTGGGGCGGTGGCTGGCTTGCTGACATGGGGGTAATGGACTTTGCCGGTGGCTTGGTCGTGCACGTAACCGCAGGCACGTCGGCACTGGTAATCGCCAAAATGTTGGGCAGTCGCAAAGGTTTTCCATCGAATATCATGACGCCACATAACCCTGGCATGACGATGATTGGTGCGTCGATGCTTTGGGTAGGCTGGTATGGCTTTAACGCGGGCAGCGCCTTAACGGCTGGCGGTAGTGCCGGTATGGCGATGACAGTGACGCATATTTCGGCGGCAACAGCATCGTTGGTGTGGATGTGCATTGAATGGTCCCGGTACGGCAAACCGACATTGATTGGTACGGTAACAGGGACGATCGCCGGTCTGGCAACGATCACGCCAGCCTCTGGCTTTGTTGGACCCGCAGGCGCGCTCGTTATCGGAATCGTCTCCGGCTATGTCTGCTTTGAAGCGGTTCAAATTGTGAAGCAGAAGTGGGGTGTTGATGATACCTTAGACGTATTCGCGGTTCACGGCCTTGGTGGCGCCATGGGGATTATGATGGCTTCGGTTCTTGCCTCTACGCTGGGTGGCCTTGGTTACCCCCAGGAAGGCATGACCATGGGCGGCTCATTTATGGCACAAGGGACAGGCATGATCGCAACAGCAGTGTGGTCGGGCGTTGTAACTTACGTCATTGTAAAGGTGGTTAGCGCAATGGTTGGTTTCCGAGTTAGTGCGGAAGAGGAAACCGAGGGACTGGACATCACCACCCATGGCGAACGAGGATATGAACTCTAAAATAAATAATTCTGGGTATAAGTTGAATAGGGAGTACAGCCATGAAGTTAGTAATGGCCATAATCAAGCCGTTTAAATTAGATGACGTTCGAGAAGCCTTAACGCCCTTGGGCGTGCAGGGCATGACAGTCAGCGAAGTAAAGGGCTTCGGTCGCCAAAAGGGGCAGACTGAAATTTATCGTGGGGCAGAATACGAAGTTAGTTTTATGCCCAAGATCAAAATTGAAATTGCCGTCAGCGCTGACATCACCGAACAAGTTGTTGAGGCCATTCAATCTTCGGCATCAACCGGTAAAATTGGTGACGGAAAGATATTCGTACTTGATTTAGGAGAGGCTATTAGAATTCGGACAAACGAAACTGGAACGGAAGCACTTTAGGGTTATAAGGCTTTAGAATTTATATATTATGCCGGCTGATATTGCATCGTTGGTTAGGGCGTAGTTTTCATATTCTCCCCGGACGGCAATGTTTGGCGTAAGCCAAAAATCTAAACCTGCGGCAAAATACGACTTGCCGGAATGTCCGCCGGCATCCTCGTTATCAAATTTTCCGTCAATATTGAGGTAGATGAGTCCCAATTTAGCGAAGGGGACAAACCATTCCACTATGGGATACCCGGCCTGGACGGCAAACCCTGGTCCCGAAAGACTGACCTCCGCATTAAGGGTTGAATCCGTTGATTTGGTGCTACTACCCAAATCAGCATAGAATACTTCCATCGAGAAAATCCGTGTGAAGCGATACCCACTAAATAATTTAAAATATGTTTGGGTTGATTCTATATCCGCAGTTCCAAACGAATTTCTTACCGTAACATCCAAAAACGACCCCCCAAAGTTAACGCCGATATAGGCGCCTTGGGTGTCGAACTCTTGTGTCTTTTTTTGTATTGGGTCCAACCGCGCTGACGGGGGGAGTTGGTATTTTGGTGCCAAAGAACCGGGCACCTGGGGGAGACCGTGGTCCGTCGCACCGATTGGCATTGGTGCCATTGCCGGACCTGGTGAAGTATATGGCGGAGAATAGCTCGGTCTTATTTGAGGGCTTAGAGGAGCTTGCTGATTTTGAAGCGTATCGTGTCCTCCAGATGATCGGCCAGATGAGCCCTTGCCGGGCACCGGGGCAGAAAGCCAATCCTTGAGCCACGGTTCCTGGGGCAGGACAATCGCTTGCGCAATTTGAGCGGGTTTGGCCGACACCATGCGTTTTGGTGTGTGGCCTAGGGGAGCGCTGATGCGCTGGGTCGTCGCTCTGCTGAATCCCGGTCCTGCTGGGGCATCAACAAGATCGAATACAATCCGGGGTCCCCGTCGTCCTGACGCCGGTAATGTAAAGGAGCGCTTTATTTTGATCGGCTTGGTCGTTGTAATTGCCAACGCTCCGCCCCCTGAGTGAGCTTTGAATTGGTAGCCTGATACTACGCCCTTGGGTGTATTTAAGGTCTTGGGGGCATTCCACGATACTTTGGGAAAAGCGATCAGCAGGGCTTTGCCCTGGCCTGTTCCGGCAACATCGTAGGCCAAGTCCGCGTCACCCTGGACATCAAGCACAATTCGGGTCATGGCGCTGTGAACACCAACCCGAATTTGCTCCACTGATTGGGCAAGTGACGCCGTAATTGTTGTGCCCAAAAGCATGCACACAATGCCAATGGTCCTAATAATTTTACCCATGTCTCAAAGGTGTCCCAGTTCGTTCACCTCTATTGTGCCTAAGAATGAGCGGAAAATACACAAAGAAACGTAAAAAATTCAATTCCTTAACTGTTATCTTAGTCAGGAAGCCCGCTTCTTTTTCAAGGCAGCATCAACGGCTTTAATTTGATCTTCAACGGAAATACCTTTGACCGACGTAAGTTCTAAATCTCTATCGTCGTAGGCGTTTATCCCAGGATGGCGAACTTCCCAATCGGTAACAGCCTTATCGCGCTCTCGCAGCAAATCGACGATCGTCGGGTAAAATAACTGTATCAAATTGGTGACCCAGATGTTTACCGGCCATGAAGGCCACGCCATGTCCATATCAAAACTGTCCAAGAGTTCAATTACATCTTCCGCCTTGTACCAGGCTTCGCCAGTGACCCATCTGTTGGTCGTAAATATACGGACTGGATAGCCTGCGGCATTCATGGATATGCCGACAAAATGGGTAAGGTCGTCGTTGTCGCTTTCGGGTTCTTCGTAATCTGGCAGTGGCACGGGTTTTATTTTTTTTGGCATGCCCCGGGGACGTAGAAAAGTGTGAAAATGTCCGTTTTCTTCGCCGAATTTTTCTGTTCGTTCGCCTGGGGGATGGGCGTGGTAGTAATACTGTGCATGGGTTTCGTGGTCATAGACATCACCGTCCGGGTAATGATCCCATTCGAAGAAGTCCTCGGCAGTATCTAAGAGTTCTCCAACCACATTATGATTGGTCTTTTGCAAGACACGATAGCACTCGAGCACCCGCTGGCCGGCCTCACTCATGGCTTGAAGACGTTCTTTAGAGAGAGTGTTAAGATTGGTCATTCAATAGCGTTTCCAACGAAATAACTCGATTTCATTTGTTCTTATATAATTTAAATAGAAATTTCGGAGCGTCAAACCCGCCTAAAAAGAAATACGCCGTAAATCCTATTCAGATTCACGGCGTATTCTATAATAGCTTCGCGCTAGGCTGCTAGGGCCGAGCCCGTAAAATTACCATTTTTTCTTCTTGCCTGCGCAGGGATTACATCCGCCACACTTTGATTTTGCGCGACAGGGGTTACATCCGCCACACTTTGATTTGGCGCGACAGGGGTTACACCCGCCACATTTTTTCTTGCCAGCACAAGGGTTACAGGCAGCCAGCTGTACGCCGGTTGCAGCTTTAGCAGATGCTGTTGGCAGAACGTCCAGGGCACCAGCACCAGCCAGCGTTGCGACACTAAGTGCGATTACTGTTTTTTTAAGCATGTCTCGATATCCTTCTCTGTTTAGGTTGATTGACTTTGTTTCTGTTGTTTCGCGCGGGACTTCTTTTATGTCCCAAATATTCACGTTTTTTTCCGTACCTGATGAAGAACCTCGCAGAAATCGCTGCTGACGTATAGTAAACCAGCTTCAAATCTATGTGATGAAGGATAGGGAGAACCTCGCCGCCCGCTATATTGGCAGCAACTCAATATGGAGAAATTTCTTGATGAATGGCATCAGGTCCCTGACGGCACTGTTATTTGGTTTCGCCATGGTTTGCGGTGCCCAACCGTCCGATTCTGCTCATAGAGCGTCAAACGGACCTGTCGTCATTGAAATTCCGCAGGGTAGCTTTATTGCCGGATCAAATCGAAAGGAACGTGAATACGCTTACACCTTGGATGAACGTGCCTATGGCCATAACAACACTCGGAAGTGGGAATGGTATGAGAATGAGCGCGAGCTCCAAGCTGTTGAAATTAAATCCTTCAAGATTACCAAAAACCTGATCACCAATGCCCAGTATGCTGCCTTCATTCGAGCGACGGGCCACCGACCTCCCGGTGTTGATCGCAAGACCTGGAAGAGTTATGGCCTGATCCATCCGTACCAACGTTCAAGACGTCATGCCTGGCGCGACGGAGTCGTGCCAAAGGGCCGAGAAAATCATCCCGTTGTGATGGTTTCTTTTCAAGATGCCATGGCCTATGCCGGATGGCTTTCAAAGCAGACCGGGCACACCTGGCGACTACCTCGGGAATTGGAGTGGGAGAAGGCTGCAAGGGGTGTTGATGGCAGTTGGTTCCCTTGGGGTAATACGTTTGAGGCGACATTAGCCAACAGTCACGATAAGGGACCGTTTGATACGCTTCCTGTTGGCCGATTTCCGAAGGGGGCCAGTCCCTATGGCCTGTTGGATGGTGCCGGCCAAGTTTTTGAATGGACCGAAGCCGTGCCGGGTAAAAAACGTGCAATCGTTAAAGGCGGCTCATGGGACGACAGGGGCTGCGGCATCTGCCGCCCAGCGGCGCGTCACACCCGGCCAATGGCAATCAAGCATATTCTGATCGGATTTAGGTTGGTGCTGGTAAGGGATTAGTACATCCGACCGCCATTTGGGACAGGCTTGCTTGGTTCGGTCAAGACGACTTCACCGTCTTCATCGGGGAAGCCGAGAACCAGACATTCGGACATGAACTTGCCGATTTGCTTCGGGGGAAAATTCACGACTGCGGCAACTTGCCGACCGGGAAGCGTCTCGGGGGTGTAATGTAGGGTAATTTGTGCGGATGTCTTGCGTTCGCCGATTTCAGGTCCAAAGTCGATCCATAGTTTTATCGCCGGTTTACGCGCCTCTGGGTAGGGTTCTGCACGGACAACAGTGCCGACCCGAATATCCACGTTCATAAAGTCGTCAAAGGTGATGGTCATGGGAGACCCTCACTATGAGCCAATATTAGTGCTCAATCGCTTATGATCGGGATGAGTTGCTCGAAATGCGCGACGTCTATCATATCTTTGACCTGACCGCCGGTCGAGACTTTCATCCCAACGGTATTACCCACCCTTTCAACTTCTGCCTTAATACGGAGCAAGAGTCCGAGACCTGCTGAGTCAATGAATTCGACATTGCAGAGGTCAAGAATTGTTTGCGATCCTCCAAGCTCCGCGATCTCAGTAATGATTTCCCGAAACTGCTGGTTCTCGTCAAAGGTTAATCTTCCGGCCAAGTTAACTTCCGTCTTATTGCCGTTGGATGAGATTCTATAGTCCATGATAATTAATCTTTCCTACTTTCGGGCGGCTAGGTGTAATTTTTTACAAATTGTTCAACACTGTTTAGGAGCACATCGGCCGGCCCCTTCATATCATTCGACTGCCAAAGAAGGTCGATTGCATTACTGACGGTTTGAACATTAGACTGGGTCACGTCGCTCGTGCCTTTAGAGACATTTTGCATGCCGTTTGAAGCCTGCTGTACATTTTCACTAATTTCTGCGGTTGCTTCGGCCTGCTGATCTACAGAGAAGTGAATTTCTTGGGTAATCTGGTCCATTTCTGAGATGATTTCACTTATCGTTCCGATGGTGGTCACCGTTTCATCTGTAGCAGTTTGGATGGACGTAATCTGGGCTGAGATTTCATCTGTGGCCTGAGACGTTTGATTGGCCAGAGATTTCACTTCGTTTGCAACGACGGCAAATCCTTTTCCCGCATCACCGGCCCGGGCAGCTTCGATTGTCGCGTTCAAGGCAAGAAGGTTCGTTTGACTGGCAATGTCTGTGATCAGGCTTACGACGCTGCCAATCTTGCTTGCTGCAGTGGCTAAAACTTTGACACCTTCATTGATAGACTCGGCTTGTGAAACAGCACGTTTGGCGATTCCCGATGAATGATCAACCTGATTTTTAATCTCAGAGATAGATCCTGAAAGTTCCTCCGTCGCAGCTGCAACAGCTTCCACCCGCATCATTGTATCTTTGGTTGCCATCGAAACGTCGAGGGATTTTCCTGTCCCTTGCTCAGTCCGAGCCGCCATGCTTTCGGCTTTATCAATCATCGAGATACACGATTTCGATACGCCGCGAGTCACGGTGAGAACCTCTCCCGACAGTTCAGCGGTTTCCTTGTGCTGAGTTTCGACGTCTGAAATTGCGGTATTAATAACACCGGAGGCGCGACCGAATTCCCCGACCATGCCCTCTTCATGAATTCGGCGATAGAATTTTTTCTCGCAGACGTGTTCTAAAGCCGCCGTTGATTCGCGAATGTAGGCATCCGAAAGGTCTATCATATGATTAATTGCATCACAGAGCTCTCTCATTTCGCCTCTTTCCGCCTCGATATCAATTACTCGTGCCTCTAAATCTCCGGCAGCGACAGCCTTACAGACCGAAAGTATCTTCGAGATTGATTGTGAAGGTTTAGCCATAACGTTTTCGTCCTCTTATATAGTATTATTGTATCTGGCCTTGGCGCTATAGCCTGGCGATAAATTCGTCATATTCTACGTTGCTCTCTTTCAGTATGCCGACCAGCATATCGAACGAAGCATGCATGCCGTCCTTGCTGTTTGCGTGCTTGGCTTCTTCGGCTAAGAGCGACTGGTAGAGGGGGATAATTGTCGTATCGAGAATTTGGCGGTTTGGAACACGCCGGTTTGAATGAAACCCAATAATTTGACCGGAAGTGTCTTTGCTGGGGGTGACATGAGCCAGCACCCAGTAATGATCACCGTTCTTTGACCTGTTGACGACATAGGCGAAAATTTCCCGCCCCGCTTGAATATGGTCCCACAAAAGCTTGAAGACACAACGTGGCATTTCAGGGTGACGGATCATGCTGTGGGGTTCGCCGAGACATTCACGTTCGGTATATCCGGCAAGCTCTAAAAATATAGAGTTGCAATATGTTAAGCGACCTTTGAGGTCTGTTTTGCTAACGATTATTTCATTCTTACCAAAAGTTCGCTCAATGCCCGTTAGACTTACATCGCTCGTGCTCATCAACTGCTCTCCAATAATTTAGACAGGCATACTCTACCTTCGTTATATATCTCAAATATGTCGTATATCTTTCGTCGTGTGTCCCAATGTGTCTCGCATGTTTCAGCAAGAGCCTTTTTATATCTGGAAAGGCCCCTTGCAACATTGACCGAAGTCATTTTTATAAAAGTGAGATTTATGATCTCGGTTGTTTTTGGGTTTGTCCCTAAAACGCTTCTTTAAACAACGGTCTTAACTTAATCCCCACCCAGTTCCCTGGAATTGCACAAAAAATCCAAACCCAGCCGTGGAGACTGCCGGAGGCGACGCCGCTGAAGAAAGCACCAATATTGCAGCCGTAGGCAAGTCTGGCACCATAGCCCATGATTATTCCACCAACGATGGCGGATGCGAGAGCGGGGACGGGGATGCTGCGTTTCGGGGCGATTTTACCCGCCAGGGATGCTGCCATCATTGCGCCTAAGACAATGCCGATGCACATGACGGAAGTTGTGTCATTTAAGATAGAGGCATTAAGGGCCCGTTCTTGGTAACCGCCCGTCCAAAACCAGTTTCCGTTCGGTTGCCAACCGAGCAAGCTCGCCCCTTTTGCACCCCAAAGAGTGAACGCCCACGTGATCGACCAGGGATGTCCCGCGACCACCAACGTTGCCCAATTGAGCACAGCTAAAACGAGAGCACTCAGCACCAAAGGCCAAGGGCCGCGCAAAAGCCGGACGACTGAAAAATCACCTGTCCACCAAATTGGCTGCTTGATCGTGGCTCCGCTGCGACGAAGCACAAAGTAGACCAATGCTAGCACGCCAAGCTGTAAGGGGATTGCGCGTTCCCATCCGAGTTCTTTGCGGAGCGAAATGCTGCCAATGCTGGGGAGTTCGGTCCACCATCCTAAATGCAAGCTGCCGATAAAGGTGCCGATGCAAAAGAATACCAGCACCACAGTCATGCGTGAATTCCCGCCACCGGCGACGAACAATGTCCCCGACGCACAGCATCCCGCAAATTGCATGCCGATGCCAAAGACGAACGCGCCGAGCGCCATGGAGACACTGACCGGAGCAAACGCGCCTCCGACATTGTGACCGAAGGCTTCACCTTGGGACAGGATTGGTGCGAACAATAAAATCGCCGTGCCAAGCATCAAAAGCTGGGCCGCGACACCAGAGATATCCTTATCGACGATGGCCTTACGGTAGGCCCCAGCAAATCCGAAGGATGCATGATAAAGCGCGACACCCAGTCCAATGCCGATCAGCAACAACAGCGCCATCACTCCATCTTCGGTTAGAAGCTTTAGCCCTAGTCCTGCTGTGACCAAACCAGCAACAGCCAGAATAGGATGCTGAATTCGAGGGAGAGAGAGCGCTACGGTTGTCATGGCCAATTCTTACTTGTCGGCATCAGCGATGATCTTCTGAACGATGCTATCAAGTTCCTTTGCCATGGTATTCAAGGACGCGACATCGTAGGGCGCAAACACATGGCTGGGCAGGCGATAGCTTAGCTTGGCTGTGCCGTTTTTGTTTTCTGTAACGTAAAGCCGCAACGGCGCTTCGACGCCAGCTTCTACACTCGCCTTTAACATGCGAACGGCAAAGTGCGGGTTATAGATCATGATGACCCGATTGCCGGGAATAGTGACGCCGATGGCTTTTGCCCCACAGGTCGCACAGGCAATTGAAACGATACCCATCTTGTTCGAGCGGATGGCGCTCTTCAGAGATTTTAGGTAACCGGCGAAGGGTTTGCCGGTTTGGATAATCTTGGTGCCTGAATAGGGTGATTTGTTCTCTGCTTGAGCAGGTAGCGCGAGAATTAAAGCCAAACAAATGAAAATTAAAAAGCGCATGGTGTCCTCTTTGTTGTTTGACCCAAGCTACGTATGGTGGCGCTCGTCGTCTAATAAAAGGACCGTGATCAGCCTTCACTCTCCCGTGAGTACTTTTCCGTAACCGGGTGAAAATGGGATCGCTACAGCAAGGGCATTGCGAAGTTCATTCGCAGATGTAACGTCAACGCTTTCGGCTGAGTCAGCTGGGGCCGGGCGTACCGAGCCGAACGAATCTCGAATGACAATTCGATCTCGTCCAATCGCGATCAAACGCGAAACGGGCACGCCATAGCCCGTGTAGTATCCAAAAAATCCAGTCCCTTCGAAATGTAAGCACTTGGCATCGGATGAGTCTTCCAACTTAAATAAGCCCAGGTCTAAACGAGCGGGTTCTATGTCCGGAAGCTTAGGGCCGTTGTGCGCGATAGCCGATCGATAGAGGTTTCGATGTTTGGGGGTCGGCGTGTAGATATAGCTGCCCGGATCAGCCAGCCAATCAACCCCATCAATTTGCAGTTCAACTGATAATTGGTCGTTGTGTGCATGGGCACCCAAGCCGTCATTGTTCAAACCACCACAGCGGACTGATAAAAACAAACGCCTGGACCACCAAAGGTATAAGCCAAATTCAGGGTAGGCTGCATTCTTCAGGCCGAACAACGGCCCCGTATCCGGCAGGGTAATGACCACTTCCCGGCTGGTTTGGGGGGGGGCACCGTCAAGGTCTCCAACAGTCGTAATCGGTCGGTCTTGGGCAGGGGGAAGCGCGCCGGCAGCAAGTGAGCTTGGGGCCGTCGTGCCATCCGCGAGGCCGCCAATTATTGTGGCATCGATATAACCGTGAAGTCCTGCCGTGCGCGTAAAGTCCTGGCGCCGAAATAATCCATTGGCAGCTCCCACCAATGAACGGTGATCGAGAATGTCTTCTCTGCCGTCGCGAACTGGCGGGCAAAGTTTTATAAACCGGCCATCGTCTGTATCGCCAATTTGGATCGCGTGGCCGGAGGGCTTGGTGACGTGTTGGGTGAATTCGGCTAATCGTTCCAGGCGTTCGGTATACCCGGGCTCAAAAGGTTCTGTGCGTCTGTTTTCCGGCAATCCCAATACCAAGGCGGTGGCGTATAAGACAGCTTCACCCGATAACCTGTGATAGTTTGTTGATCCTTCGAAGTTGCCACCATCGACCATGAACTGGCGTTTGACCTCGGTGGTGAGTTCTCGTATGCCTTCCGCCAACCAGCCATCTGTCTCAGTCGTTGCTGGCAGATAGGCCGCGACAAACAACAACCCACAAATTTCCGTTAGGTAATGGTTGGCGCGATGCCCGGTGCTAAGGTTGGCGGCAACAAACCGTCCATGCGCCAAGATACTCGTGCTGAATTCCGCGGTGAATTTCAAATCGAATTTCGCATCGTGGCGCTTAAACAGATCAAATGCGATCAGCAGGTTTGCCGCGCGGATGGCGACGTCCATGGCAGAGAACCAGTTGACGCCAAAGCCTGGCGGATTTGCGGCGATAAAGTCTAAGACTTGATTCTGAAATTCGTCTTGGTAGGTCTCTATGGTCTCAAATCCTTCAAGACCCATGCGGCAAGCAGCGTACGCCACCGCCAATTGGGGCAGGTGTTGAAGCCGCGCCAATTCCCAAGGCACTTTGATATCGACGCCGGGCTCATGGCCGTATTGCAGGCGGCTCGACACATGGTTCTCTTGCCAGCGATAGCCGGATTTAAAATCGATCTGCCAATCAATCGGAACGTAATCTGCGGCGATTTGGGCGCGTATTTTTTGCGCGTGAGATCGATTGCCTGGATTCAAAAGCGAGGTGAGGTCTGTGGGCGCTTGCGGCGCCTTATAAACTTGTCTCTCAAATCCTAAAGCGGCCATGCCGTGGCTAACCGTCACCCAGCCAGAACCCAGAAGGTCAAACCGGTGACCAAGATAATGTTGGCAGAGTGCGGCTAAGGCCTCGGCCTGAGGTTCTGTCACATCAGGGGGCAAGCCCGGCACATAGGTCGCGATTTCACGTAATGCCTGTGAATCACCAAATGTATCGCGACCCTTAGTGAGAAGTTGCCGCGACTGTCCCAATATCGTCCGCCCAATGACCCGGCTCCCCTTCGCCACGGCGGCGCCAATCGGCATTGATCTTGCGTGGGTAATGAGGTGTTTCAGGCTCATTTATGAGTCCATGACCTAATCTAGGCTGCCAATATCCTCAGTCGCTAGGAACGTGACCAAGGTGGTGTCGATCAGGCTTTCTACTGTGATCGGTGGTGTGCCACTTTGACATCCCTTGATAAACGCCTGAGCTTCTTCGGCGAAACCTTTTTGTTGGTTGCGCGATCGGTGGGTCTTGGTGCGTCCGTTGGCACTCAAGTCAAGCCGCCGAAAATTATCCAACACAGCGATGCGACCGGATCCGTAAATTTCCAACCGTTCCTTTGGCGCACTGGCGTCGCCGTTGGACCAGTAATGGATCGTCCCCAGTGACCCATCATCGAATTGAATTGTGATCGTGGCGATGTCATTGCCGGCAAGGGTCGCCCGACCAGGATTAACTGTGTTGGCCGTGACACTGACAGGTCGGGCACCGGTGACCGCTTGCAGAGTGTCAATAAAATGACAGGCCTCGCCAATGATGCGCCCGCCGCCGATGGCGGGATCATGTAGCCAGCCGTCAGGTCCCTCCAAGGGAATGCGCCCGGCATTAATTCTGTACGACATGGCGAGCGGTTCGCCGCGTCCATCGAAATGTTTAATTACGTCTTTTAGGCAGGGACTGAAGCGGCGGTTAAAGCCAACGGTTAGGATGCCGGACGATGCTTCCGCAGCTTCGGCGATGGCTGCCAGTTCTTCGCGGTTGAGGCACAAGGGCTTTTCAACGAAGACATGTTTGTTTTGCTTAAGTGCGGCAATAACATATTTCGCGTGGCTGTCGTGGCGGGTGGCAATGACCACGGCCTCGACGGCATCGTCGTTCACTATTTCATCTGGGTCCGATGTTGCTGCTTGTGCATTGTATTTATCTTTTAACGCCACAGCGGAAAGACCCCGCGCTGATGCGACATTCACGAGATCAAATTGGTTCGTTCCCATGAAAGCGGGAACTAAAACGCCCTTTGCAAATCGACCCGCGCCAATTACACCAAGTCCAATTTTGCCAGGGACCGCGCGTTTAATGGCAGGTGCCTTTGGTGCGCTATCCGTTACTTCGTTCGGGTATTGCAGCAACACACCAATCGCTAAACCGTCATTGGCACCTGTGGCTGTATCATATGCAGCCTCGGCCTCGGTGATTGGAAAACGGTGAGTCGTTAAGTGAGAAATATCGATCCGGCCATCCGCCATCAATTCTAGGAACGATTGCAGATTTCGACGTTCGGTCCAGCGGACATAGCCGATAGGGTAGTCCTGACCTTTCTCTTCGTAATTACTGTCGTAGCGACCAGGACCATAAGAACGCGATTGTAGGACTTCCAGTTCCTTCTCAAAGAACGCACGGCGCGACATGTCCATTTTTACATCGCCAACCGCGACGACTTTTGCCCGATCACGACAAAGCGCCGCGACCTGATCAAAAATGGCACCGCTGTCTTTGGAGGCCGCTGTGATTAAGACCGCGTCCACGCCCTGTCCACTGGTAGCAGCGGCGATGGTGTCTCCCAAGTTCGGATCGTCAGGGTGCAGGGCTGCGGCGGCCCCTTGCTCAACAGCCAGCGCATTTTTTCGTTTGTCTAAATCCAAGCCGATTACCTTGTGCCCAGCCGCGCGGCAAATTTGTACGGTAATCTGTCCAACAAGGCCCAGCCCCACAACCAAGACCGTCGCGCCCAATTGTTGATCAGCTTGACGAACGCCATGCAGCGCAATTGCACCTAGGGTGACGTAGGCTGCACTTTCTTCGTCCAAACCATTAGGCACTTTGACGCAGAGATTTTTTGGCACGTACACCGCCTCGGCGTGACCTGCATATCCTTGACCTGCGCAGGCGACACGGTCGCCGACTTTGATGTCATGCACGTCCGCGCCAACGCCGACAGCTTCACCGACGAGCGAATAGCCGAGCGGCAGTAATTCGGACAATCTGTTTTGCACAGCCTGGAAGGTGTTCCACAGACCTTCTGTTTTAGCCTTACCGATGACCTTTCGGACAAGATCAGGCCGCGCCTTGGCTTTGCCGAGATAGCCTTTTTGCGCGAGACCAATCACCGCGCGGTCGGTACCGGCGCTGATCAGAGATGCGGTCGCGCGAACAAGTACGCCGCCGGGCTGCAACGCCGGGATCGGTGCGTCGGTGACGGATAGTTTTCCGTTCTTAAAATTTTGGACGACAAGTTTCATAACGTTGGGAAGCTTCCCCCTGGTTTTCCCTCGAAAGTATCGGCTTCTACATTCAACAGAATTGTCTACGAATTCATTAATTTGCAGCGGCAGCGGCCTATTTCTTCCAAAAAAATGGCGATTTAAGGGCGGATCGGAATTTTGTTCATTCCTTTTCGACCTTAAATGACGATTGTGCCAGCCATCC
The DNA here is from genome assembly GCA_018660465.1 of Rhodospirillaceae bacterium. Taxonomy (NCBI): domain Bacteria; kingdom Pseudomonadati; phylum Pseudomonadota; class Alphaproteobacteria; order Rhodospirillales; family Rhodospirillaceae; species Rhodospirillaceae bacterium. The sequence continues at coordinate 194,094 of JABJKH010000089.1, read as the reverse complement.
AGACGTATCCCTGAACTGAACAAGCGCCCAATCTTGGGCCCTATCAGCGATAAATGCGAGATGGCGGCCCATGGTGCGGGAGCCGATTACGCGACAATTTAGGTCGGCACAATGATGCAGATTTGCTTTGCCGCCGGAGATGTTTAAGACCACTGAGATCGGTTGCGGTAGGTTTTCAGGCATGAGGGGTACGCCATCGGTATAGAATGTTTTTTCAGGCTCTATGTCGGCTGACGGCAGGTCCATTCTCCGCCATCCGTTGACGGGACTGAGCACCGGCGCAAATGCGCCTGCTGCCCAAAACCGTATTTCAGGGGTTTCACAGCGCGGAAGATGGGCGGCGGCAACCCATGCGGTCCATCCAGAGAGGACAAGGTTTGGATGGACCTTTTCGGCAATGTCAGGACGTCGGTCCATCACCGGCGCATGGGCAATCACCTTTTGACACATGGAGATCAGAACATGGTGCATTCGCATGCCAAGTGCGGTGTTTCCGGCCCAGCCTTTGATTTTGAGAACGTCGTTGTTCGTTAGGGGGCGAGTGCCTAATTTGTGCGACCCAGAGCCATCATTCGTACCATCAATCAGAATCTCATCGACGTTTCCGGATGCAATTGTCTCTAGCTCCCAACCCTCCATCGACGTGACCAAGTCGCCGCTAAAGGAGTTTACGGGAATGGGGGGCGTGGTGGGCGCTTTAACCTTAACTATTTCAGTCGGCATCTCTTTTGGTGCGGGAGGTTCCGGTTCGACGACTGCAGGTGCGGGATCAGGCTCAGGTGGTTCGGGCGGTTCTGGTTTTTGCTCAGGCTCTACGGGAATTGGCTCTGGGACGGGAGAGGCAACCGGCGGCTGAGCCACCACGGCAACTTTTTCTTCTGCGGACGGTTTTGGAGTAAGAACCTCTTCCAGCCAAATGGTAACGGTCTTCGTCGTTTGAGGTGTCAAATAACGGGGGGCGTATACGTACGCTGCAGCGCCACCAGCGATGAGGACCAATACCAAGAAAATCCGTCCGACCATGTCCGTCCTATTGAGGTATTAAAACGTGGATGTGGGCGGCTGTCCTAGAACGGCGCACCGAATACCAGATAATAGTTCATGCGCTTTCCGACGAAAAGACGAACCGTAATAATTTTAGAAAGTTGACAGGCCAAAGTTGACAGATAGGGGGGCCTGTGGCCCATGATCGGGTTCATGGCAAACGAAACTCCACCAAAGACGCCGATTACACTGCTGATTAACGGGCTGCATTCCAAAAGCGGTGGCGGGGTGACGTACCTTAACAACATTCTACCGTTGTTTGGTCAGGCGGCGGGAGTGGATGTGCACCTGTGTATTCACGCGGATCAAAAAGACCTGCTGATTGTGGATGTACCGGGTGTGACGGTCCACGAATTGTCGTTCCCGACCGGGTTTTGGAAGCTTCTATGGCGCGAACAAGTCGATGTGCCACGACTTGCCCGGCGCATTGGGGCCGCGGTGACTTTTTCTCCGGCCAATTACGGCCCCCTCCTGGCATCCAATACCGTGATCTTGTTGCGCAACGCGTTGAATGTGGGGCTCGTAGAGCGCCGCCCTGCAAAGATCGCGTATTGGATATTGCTGTATGTTGCGACCGGGCTTTCGCTTTTATTTTCCAAGCGGGCGATCACTGTATCAGATTACGCTCGAACATCGGCAAGCGGCGGAATTTTTAAGAGCCGTATCGCAATCGTGCCGCATGGAGTCGATGCGCGCTTTACTGCGGATGAGTCCAACGTCGAACGAGAGGACTTCCTGCTCGCTGTCTCTGATCTTTATGTGCAGAAGAACTTTAGTCGGTTGCTGGCAGCCGTCGCTGTGCTTCGCGATACGCATCCCAATATCCGGCTAAAGATTGCGGGTCGCGCACTTGATGATGAATATCATGCAGCGTTGCTTCGCGATGTTGAGCGATTGGGGTTGACGGATCATGTTGAATTTTTGGGGCATGTGGCTCCCGATGATCTGCTTGATCTTTATCGGCGCTGTGGGGTTTTCGTTTTTCCGTCGCTGGTGGAAACATTTGGGAATTCGCTGGTTGAAGCCATGGCCTGTGGCGCACCAGTTGCAGCCTCGAACACGGCAGCAATGCCCGAAGTGGCGGGGGAGGGTGCTTTGTATTTTGATCCCAAAGATGTGCCTGATATGGCATCTGTCTTAGGATTGTTGTTGGATGATCCCGAGCGACGTCGCGCTTCCGGCCAGAAAGCACTCGAACGGGCGAAGTCGTATTCTTGGTCTTCAACGGCAGAAAAAACCTTGTCTATCCTGTTAGATGCAACCAGTTGAGGGTTCTATAATATACGGCAATTCAAGGCCTTAGCTCTTGTCATCGCACTCGCCATGCGGTGATATAGATGTAATCTGACAGAACTCAGATCGGGGCGGTATACATAATATGACTGCAGTCATGATTGAATATTTAGGCCCGCAGTTTCAGATGTGGGTGCTGTTCACCATCGTCGTTGGTGCTCTGGTGTTGTACGCCATGGAGCGCTTGCCGATGGAGGTGACGTCATTTGGCGTGGTTTGTATTCTCCTGGTGTTCTTCCATTTCTTTCCTATCGCCGGACCTGACGGCGGCAACCGCTTGGATGACGTTCGAATTCTGAAGGGCTTCGCCAATCCTGCTTTGATTACTGTTCTGGCGTTATTGGTTCTCGGGCAAGGAATGATTCGCACAGGGGTTTTGGACCTGGGTGCGCGCTGGATCATGACGTTGGGGGGGGGCAGTGCTTGGTTCTCTATCGCTGTAATTTTGATCGTCGTAATGGCGATCAGTGCGTTTTTAAATAACATTCCTGTGGTCGTCATTTTTATCCCGATCATGCAGGCACTGGCCTCGCGCTATGGCATGTCGGTGGGCAAGGTGATGATCCCCCTAAGCTTTGCTGCTGTCTTAGGCGGTATGACCACGTTAATTGGCTCTGGCACCAATCTGTTGGTCAACAGTGCACTCATTGAAATGGGAAAAGCGCCGTTCGGATTTTTCGATTTTTCAATTCCCGGATTGGTGATGGCGGCTGCAGGATTGGTCTTTTTAATGACGATTGCGCCCAAGCTTTTGCCGGATCGGGAAGCTGGAACCGATGCGCTTTATGATACCGACGGTAAACAGTTCGTCGCCCAGATTACGATCGAAGAAAATTCGGAATTGATAGGCGCAGGAGCCCCCGGCGGGCACTTCGCTGCCATGCCCGATGATATTGTCATTCGGACCATTCAACGTGGTGAAGAAGCAATTTTACCACCGTTTGAGGAATACAAAGGTCAGCTAGGGGATACACTCGTCGTGGCGGGCACTCGCAAGGCTTTGACCGAAGTCTTGGCCCACAATCCAGGTCTGTTCTATCCCGACCTTCGCGACGGACGTGCATCAGAAGATGAAGACTATGCGCCGTGGCATGACGGCGAACGGGTGTTGGCCGAAGTCATGGTGACGCCGGCGTCTCGGTTGATTGGTCAGACCCTGTCGCAAATCGGCTTTCGCTATCACACCCACTGTATCGTCATGGCCATCAAACGCCGCAGCCACATGGTGCGGGGGCGCATGACTGATATCTATTTGAGAGCGGGTGATGAACTTCTGGTCATGGGACAGAACGAAGACGTCATGGCATTGAAAGCCAGCCGCGATGTTGTCTTGGTCGGTTGGTCGGATGAGACATTGCCAGCGGTGAAGCATGCCCGTCGATCTTTGCTCATATTTTTTGGTGTCGTCTTAATGGCCGGGACAGGTATCGTACCGATTGTCGTGGCGGCGCTGACTGGGGCGGCTGGGATGGTCGCGACGGGTGTTCTTACTGTCCGAGACGCGACCCGCGCAATCGACCCGCTGATCGTCGCAACCATTGGCACGGCTTTAGCTTTAGGGATCGCGCTTCAGGAAACTGGTGGCGCTCAATATATTGCGCACGCGATGGCAACGGCAATGAAGGGCGTGTCGCCTGCGGTGATGCTATCGGTCTTTTTCTTATTAGTCGCCGTGCTGTCAAACATCATCAGCACCAAGACCACGGCGGTCCTGTTCACTCCTATCGCAATTGATTTTGGGATAGAGGTCGGCGCCGCCCCCGAGGCCTTTGCCGTCGCCGTCATCTTCGCTGCCAACTGCTCCTTCGCCTCACCCTTGGGCTACCAAACCAACCTTCTGGTAATGGGGCCAGGGCACTATAAATTCATGGATTTCACCCGCGTCGGCATCCCCTTGGTGTTCGTCATGTGGATCACCTTTTCGCTGTTCGCACCGTGGTATTATGGGGTGTAGGGTCAGCGGCGCTTTCTTTGCCAAGAAGACCAATCGACGGCTGCTGATGAACGGACTTCCATGCGACCCTTCTCAGCAGCTTGTTCCAAAAACACAACGATGTTTGAACACTCGAAGCGTGCACTTGGTATGACAAGGCCATCAAACTCCAGAAAGTGCGCGGCGGATGCAATGGCTTGGGTCGCGCTGTAATCAAAATTTTCGTATCTGGCTATGTCTACCCCAAGCGGCGATAGCTGAGAAATATCGACCAGTCGGAGCGTTCTGGTTAAGTGTAAATCAATACAATGAATTTCATGCTCGATGCGGCTCGGCCATACAGGTTCCAATGACAGGCGATAGCCAATTTCCGCCAATGCACCCTCTTCGGATTCTGAGGTATAAAGGACTTCGAATTCACCAGGGGGACTCCAGCGGCCATTGGCGCTGGCCCCCCTCAGGGCTTCTCGCTCCTTTCGCGTGACCCGCCAAACGTCGTCGTTGAATGGAGTAGGGGCGATTGCTTCAAGTGCATCAAGAATGACGCTGTCATGAACCCGGCTACGTGGCACCATTGCTAGTGTCCTGATTCAGAAGTTCGTTGCATTTAGGATCTCATTTCCCGTCCTCTGGGTAGGAAGCGTTGCGTAGGCGATGTCGCGCATCGCTAAGCAGCGGTGACGCCCCCAGAGGACGGGAAATGTGACCTTTGGCGCCCTTGCAGATCCTTCGGTCAGCGTCGCCCAGCCCTTGTGATGCGACAGCATCACGGCGGACAGGGCTCCTTGCCGAAAGCTCTGCAAGGGCGTCCTAAATGTAACGAACTTCTGAACCAAGACACTAGGTATAGGCCCCTTCATCAAGGCTCTCAATCATCGTAAGAATTTCGTCGGCTCGTCCTTCGTGAATGAGGTCAATTGCGCGCTCGTCATTTAACAACCGATGCTTCGAATACAGCCACATCCGAGTTTCTTCTGGTGTGTAGAATTCTGCGAGACGATCAACCACGTAACGAAGGTCTGAAATTAAAAGTTGAGTCTTGGGATGGGGGAACGTTTTTCCCGAAAACCAACGCGATACCGTCGCCGGCGAGACATCGGCGATATTGGCAACGTCCATGCCTTTTAGTCCGCCATGTTCGCGGAGGTCATCCATTAATTTTGCGACCGCGTTTGTCATAAATTTTTTCCTAATGGCCAGGGTTCTATAAAAAATTTAACATTTTTCTTTCATAATTTCAATTTATAAAATGAAAATGTCTAAATTGAGGCAGAATTCTACATTGACGCGGCCCGATTGGCTCCCTATACAAGCGGCGGGCCACGATCCCCCAACGGATCGCAGCCCTTCTTGGAAGAGAAGGGAGACATAAAATGACGACTTCCAAAAAACCGGGCATGCGTCCGGCTATACCTAGCTTTTCATCTGGTCCCTGCGTTAAACGTCCTGGTTGGACGTCTGATGCTTTAGCGCGTTCTTTGGTCGGGCGTTCGCACCGTTCCAGCGAAGGCAAGGCGCGTCTAAAAGACTTAATCGATAAATCACATGCCCTTTTGGGGCTTCCTGACGATTACCGGATTGGCATTGTTCCAGGCTCCGATACGGGTGCGCTTGAGTTGGCGCTGTGGTCGATGCTGGGCGCGCGTGGCGTTGACATGCTGGCCTGGGAAAGTTTCGGGTCCGGCTGGGTGGCCGATGTCACCAAGCATTTGAAATTAGACGACGTGCGGGTGATAGAAGCCGACTACGGCGAACTTCCTGATTTGACTCAGGTCGATTGTAACCGCGATGTTGTTTTCACCTGGAACGGCACGACGTCCGGTGTTCGCGTTCCCAATGGCGATTGGATTCCAGCAGACCGAGAAGGTCTGACGATTTGTGATGCGACGTCGGCGGCCTTCGCCATGGATATTCCTTGGGACAAGATCGATGTCGGGACTTATTCCTGGCAGAAAGTGATGGGCGGCGAAGGCGGACACGGAATGCTGATCCTAAGCCCCCGCGCCGTTGAACGCCTTGAAAGCTACACCCCACCATGGCCCCTGCCAAAAATCTTCCGCCTGACCAAGGGTGGTAAATTAATCGATGGCGTTTTTCGGGGCGAAACCCTGAACACGCCGTCCATGGTTGCGGTGGAAGATGCGCTTGATGGATTGAATTGGGCAGCAACAGTTGGCGGAGCAGCAGGTCTGCGCGCGCGTTGCGAAGCAAATTTTAAGACCCTCGACGATTGGGTGGAAGCGACCCCATGGATTGCCAACCTGGCAGCGGACCCAGCGATCCGGTCTTGCACATCTGTTTGCTTGAAGGTGGTGGACGGTGACTTGGATGCGGACCAGCAAGCGGCTGTCGCCAAGCGCATTGTCGTTCTGTTGAAGGATGAAGACGCGGCGTTGGATTTGGGGGCCTACCGCGATGCGCCTCCGGGACTTCGCATTTGGACCGGCGCAACGGTTGAAAAAGCCGATGTTGAAGCGCTGCTGCCGTGGCTCGAATGGGCCTTCCAAACCGCCAAATCCGAAATTCAAGCTTGATACAAGCCCAAGACAAGAAAGTTGATAAAATGCCAAAAGTTCTAATATCCGATAAAATGAGCCCCCTCGCTGAACAAGTGTTCAAGGACCGAGGGATTGAAGTTGACGTCAAAACCGGCATGACGCCCGAAGAACTCATCGCCTGTATAGGTGATTATGACGGCCTCGCCGTGCGGTCTTCAACCAAAGCCAAGACGGAAATCATCGAAGCCGCGACCAACCTAAAGGTCATTGGTCGTGCCGGAATTGGCGTCGATAACATCGACGTCGCAACGGCGACCAGTCGCGGTGTCCTTGTCATGAATACCCCGTTTGGGAATTCTACAACCACGGCGGAACATGCGATTTCCATGATCCTGGCGCTGGCTCGGGATATTCCTCAGGCGAATGCCTCAACTCATCTGGGTAAATGGGAAAAGTCCCGCTTCATGGGCATGGAAGTGACCGGCAAGACCTTGGGTGTTATCGGCTGCGGTAATATCGGTTCCATTGTTGCCGACCGTGCTCAGGGATTGAAGATGAAGGTTGTCGGCTATGACCCCTATCTTTCGCCAGATCGTGCGAAGAAACTGGGTATTGAGAAGCTGGAACTGGATGATCTTTTGGCCCGTGCCGATATCATCACCCTGCATACCCCGCTGACCGATGCGACTAAAGATATCATCAACGCCGACTCTCTCGCCAAGACCAAGAAAGGCGTTAAAATTATCAACTGCGCACGCGGCGGGTTGGTGGTTGAAGCAGACCTGAAGAAAGCCATTGATGACGGTCACGTGAGTGGGGCCGCACTGGACGTACTATCTGCTGAGCCCGCGACGGAAAGTATCTTCTTCGGTATGGAAAACGTGATCATCACCCCGCACCTGGGTGCCGCGACGGAAGAAGCGCAGGAAAAGGTCGCCGAGCAGGTGGCAGAGCAGTTGGCGGATTATTTGCTGACGGGGGCCGTAACCAATGCGTTGAACATGCCATCATTGAGTGCAGAAGAAGCGCCGCGTCTTAAACCCTACATGAAGCTTGCCGAACAGTTGGGCAGCTTCGCCGGTCAAGCGACAATGACGGCGATTAAGTCCGTGACCATCGAATATTTAGGCCAAGTCGCCGAACTCAATACCAAGCCCTTAACCGCGGTTATCTTGCAGGGCCTTCTGGCACCACTCATGGAATCGGTGAATATTGTTTCGGCTCCTTCAGTCGCAAAAGACCGAAACATTGATATTTCTGAGGTTCACAAAGAAAAGGGCGGCGCCTATCAGACGTTGATCAATCTGACGGTTACGACAGAGGCACAAACCCGGAATGTTGCCGGCACGTTGTTCTACGGCGATCAACCACGCATCATTCAGATCAAGGGAATCCCTGTTGATGCGACGTTGGCACCGTTCATGCTGTACATTACCAATCACGATAAACCAGGCTTCATTGGTGGGCTTGGGTCTCTGTTGGGTGACGAAGGTATCAACATCGCGACGTTTAACTTAGGTCGAGCAAAACAAGGCGGCGACGCGATTGCATTGGTCGAAGTCGATCAACCACCTTCACCCAAAATCTTGCAGAAAATCCACGATCTGCCACAGGTGATGATGGTAAGGCCGATGACGTTCTAGGGACGTTTTAATGAGTTCTATTCAGCGGGAGTAGGGGCGGCATCTACGGGCTGCCCCTCATTCTCAGTTGCTTCCTTGCGGCCCAGAAGCAGGGCCAGTAACGGTGGGATGATCAGTAGGGTCAGGACCGCTGAAAGCGTTAGTCCGCCAAGGACGACGGAGCCTAGGCCTTTGTAAAGTTCTGACCCGGCACCGGCGAAGATTACCAACGGCAGCAGCCCAAACACACTGGTTAGGGTCGACATAAAGATCGGCCGCATGCGGTTTCTGGAGGCCCGCATGATGGCGTCGTGGGCCGCCATTTTATCGAGGCGCACATGCTGTAACGTCTGGTCCACCAATAGGATCGCATTATTGACGACGATCCCGATCAAGATCACAAACCCGAGCATGGTCATCATATCAAGCTGCTGGGGCTGAAAGGCACTGACCAAGGCCAAACCGCCGACACCGCCAGCTGTCGCCAAAGGCACCGACAACATAATGATCAATGGGTAGATAAAGCTCTCAAACAATACAGCCATCACCAAGTAAACGATTACGAGTGCGATCATCAGATTAAATTTCATGCCTTCCCAGGTTGTGGAAAGCTGATCGGCGGCACCAGACATTCCAATTTTTACGCCCGGCGGCAATCCTTCTTTGACCAAGGCCCCAACCACATCATTCTTTATGGTTTCAATGGCTGTTTCCAGGGGCAGCTTGCGTGATGGTTTGATTTGCAAGGAGATGGTTCGTGCGCGGTCGAGGTGACGAATCTCAACCGGGCCGGACGTCACATCGATTGTGGACAGCGAACTGACCGGAACAATGGTACCATTGCCGGTGACCACAGGCAGGTTGCCAATCCCTTGGGTGGTCTTGTCGGTTCGGTCGGGGCCTTTGAGGGTGAGGTCGAGGCGCTTACTGCCAAGGTTGATTTCCAGGACTTTTGCCCCTTCATTAAGGACGTCCACAGTTTGGCCGAAGGCACGCGCCGTTAGGCCAGCACGGGCGATCTTAGTTTGATCCGGCAGCAGGCGGATTTCTGGCCCTGCCAGTTGCAAGCCAGGGCGCGGACGCACGCGGGTGCCCTCTCGCCGAGGCATCGCCTTGCCGACAAGATCATCGGCACGGCGTGCGGTATCCAAGACTGCATCTAGATCAGGTCCGGAAATATCCAAATTAATAGTTCTGGAGCCTCCAATCCTGCGCCCGAAGATGGAGGCCTGATAGACGAACCCCCGGGTACCTGGTTCTCGAAAGATGGGTTTGTTCAGTACTGGTTCCAATTCTTGAGCACGGATTTGGTCGGTGCTTTTTGCGCCAATAAGCATGAAATTCCGCGCTGCGATGAAGAAGAAGTCGGAAATCTTAGGCGGCTGTCCGGGCTCTGCCTCCGGGCCACTGACAGACACCCAGAGGGGTTTCACTTTGTTTTCGATTCGCTCCGCCATGGCGTAGGTGCTTTTAAGGTTGTAGCCAGGCGGCGGGCTCAAACGCCCGATAATAAAGTTTCTGTTGCCGTCGGGCAGGTAATCAAGCTTGGGCAAAAAGAGAAATGTGGAGACCGCCGTCAGGCTGCATACGACCAATACCACGCACACCGAAGCCGTCCGATAGGTGATGTTAAACCGAATGATGGCCAGCGCCGCTTTTACAAACCCTCGGCCAATATGATCGATGCCCGGCAGGGGAATTTTTTTATCGCTGCCGGTGGCGCTGTTTCTCAACAATCTTTGGGAGAGAGCAGGAATGACAGTGATCGATACCAGGAGGGATAACGACACGGCCACAGAAATGGCAACAGCAATATCTCTGAACAACTGCCCGGCCTGCAGATTCAACGTCAACAGCGGTACAAACACCACGACAGTCGTGAGTGCTGAGGCCAGCACAGCGCCCCAAACTTGTTTTGCTCCCTTATAGGCGGCATCAGGCGCAGAATTCCCGTCTTGACGATGTCGGTAAATGTTCTCCTGTACGACGATAGCCGCATCGACAACCATGCCGACAGCAAACGCAATGCCTGCCAATGAAATCACATTGATCGACCGTCCCAGCATCGCCATGGCGACAAAAGCACCAACGACGGAGACCGGGATAGCCAGGGACACAATCAACGTTGCCCGCACGGACCGTAAGAAAATCAACAAGATCAGCGCCGCTAGAACGCCGCCGATATAGATGTTCTGATGCACCAAACTGATGGCCGAGCGAATGTAGGTTGTCTCATCATAAAATTGTTTAAGAACGAGTTGTTCCGATGGCAGGGAATTTTCGTTGAGGTCTTTAACCGCCTCATAAATGCCATCCATCGTCTCGATGACATTGGCACCCTGATCACGAATGGCATTTAGCCGGATCATCGGCTTGCCGTTGAACCTACGTCGACTGGAGGGTTCTTTGTAGCCGAACGTGACCTTAGCAATGTCGCCGACCTTAACCGTCACCACACGTCCGCTGGGCTTATCATACGATGTATGGAGGACGATTTCCCGGACCCGTTCGATGGTGTCGGTATCCGCGTCCGTGCGGACGATATAACGCCGCTTGCCTTCGTCCACAGCGCCAGCTGTGATGGAGGCGTTGGCCCCTCTAATGGCGGCAATTACATTGGGAACCGTGAGGCCATAGCGCGCCATCTGGGTCGGCTCGACAATGATCTGAAGTTCTTTGGCGCTGCCACCAGAGGCACTGACTTGGCTGACGCCGGGAACCCGTTCCAAGCGCTCTGTCACTACGTCTTCTACAAAATCGCCATAGGTTTCAATCTCGCGCGTATTCCCTTCCATTCTGGTAATAGCGAAGCGCGCGATGGGGCGGTCGTCGGAACCGGAAGTTCGAATTCGAGGCTCTTTCGCTTCGAACGGCAAATCTGAAACGCTGCCGAGGCGATTGGACAAAAGCATGAACGCCCGTTCCATGTTTTGGCCGACTTGATATTCAAGGGTAATCCGAGAGCGCCCGACTTGTGAACTGCTGCTGAGAATTTCGAGCCCTTCAAGGCCGGTGAGTTCTTCTTCCAGCTGATTAGTGATTTCTTTCTCGACTTCCGTCGGTGCCGCACCCGGCCACCAAGTTGTGACTTGCAGCACTGGCCTGCGCACATCTGGCGTCAGCTGAATCGGAATCGTCTCCATCGCCACCACCCCGAAGGCGATGATCATGAAGACGGCCGCCATGATGGCCGTTGGTCGCTTAATTGCGAGTTTTATTAGGTCCATGGCTTAAAACGCCTATTTGTCTGATTCCCCAGAAAATTATTCGTCTATTTTAACTTTGTCCGCAATAAAAATCTACTTTAGTTGGAAATGTATATTAATCACTCTCGCGTGATCAATATTTGCCAATATGGAGGTTTACACCGAAATCATCTTCCACACATTGTTCTTATTGGTTGGGGGTTCGAAGCGGACGGGCACACAGTTTTTGATGTCTCCGTCGTAATCAAGGCCAACATGAAATTGTAAGGCATTGAAGATGCCGCCATGGGCAACAACCAAAACAGGGCCAGGCTCGACGATGGCTTGGTTCAGGCCTGCAATCGCACGTTCAACGAAGTCCTCGAATATCTCTCCACCAGTTGTCCCAGCGCTTCTGATCAATTTGTGATAAGTTTCATGGGTAATCAGCTTGCCTTCGGCCTCGCCGAACCGACATTCCTGTAAACCGTCAATCACCACGAACCGGCAGTTTAAGGCTTCATTGACGATTTCTGCCGTTTGTCGGGCTCGACCCAGCGGACTGCAACAAATGGTCGCTATCGGAATGTCCGTCAGGCGCGCTTTTGCATCACCCGCCTGACCAATGCCGGTCGCGTTCAAGGGAACATCAGTTTGCCCTTGGCAGCGGTGTTCCAGGTTCCAATCGGTTTGTCCGTGGCGTAGGAAGTAAAAAGGCGTTTTTTGAAGCATGGTGCCTTGTGTCCCATCACAACGAACTTGGCAATGACAAAACAAGGGTAGCTTTGTGAAGTCTATTTCAGGGTAAAGTGGTAAAGACAAAGGGGAGCCGAAAGTGGAGGAGAGCAAGTCATGCTGAACCAGGGAATGTTTTTTGCCGACTATATGGATACCGGGCTATGGGTCATCGGCGGAATGTTGGTCGTGGCAGGACTTTATTTCCGTGGGCTGCGAATATTGATTGTCGCTGGAGTTATCGCACCGCTCGTCGGTTTGCCCGTGATGAATGCCAAAAAATCCGCGCTGTCTTTCTTTGTGACCATACTCGAGGAAGACGGAGACGAGATCAAATGGCGGACCGTGGCGGACTTTCGCGGCGGTACCTTCACTTTTAAGAATGGTAAGGTCGTTAAAATTACCCGACCTGATGCGGGCGGTTGGAAGGGCACTGTCGTGGTTAATCAGTCCACTAAGCCACTGACCATCTATGTTGTGCCTTATACCAATTTTCTGAACTTCCCCAAGATCACTTGGGAAATTGGCTGGAAAGTTCCGCCTGTCGGCAAAATCGATGTTCCGCGGCGGATCGGCCATATTGGACCAAAATCAAGCCCGCCGCCCAAAACAATCAAGTCGATAACGGATTTGGATACTCTGTTGTGGCTGACCTGGGAGTGAGAGGGCTAGGTCTTATTGTTTATAAAAATTAGTCATTGAAATTGGTGGAAATAAAGGGGATGTTCTGCGCCCAACGCCTTATACACCTTACCAAATTGAACGGACGACCATGAGCAGCATACTGAACGTACTTGGAATTTCCGGAAGCCTCCGCAAGGCATCAAAGAACTCAGCACTTTTACGCACGGCCCAGGGATTGGTGCCGGAAGAGATGACTCTTGATATCTTCGATATATCCGACATCCCGCTTTATAACCAAGATGTCGAAGACGACGGTTTTCCGCCATCGGTCGAACGTCTGGCCGAAGCGCTGGAAAAAGCTGATGCGCTTTTGATAGCGTGCCCGGAATATAATTGGTCGATTACACCACCGTTTAAGAACGCCATTGATTGGGCTTCTCGAAAAAAGCCGTCCCCGTTGGACGATATGCCGGTGGCGATCATGGGTGTCGGCGGTGGCGCAGGTGCAGGCCGGGCGCAGCAACACCTTCGCCAAGTATTCGTCTTTACCAATTCGCACGTGATGAACAAGCCTGAAGTTGCCGTCCGCTTACGGGAAACTAACTTCGACGATGACGGTCGTCCGACGGACCAACACGTTTTAGACAACGTCTCTTCGTTGCTCGTAAACTTGGACGCTTGGACGCGCCGACTTCAGGTATTCGTGAAAGAATACGAGGATTATCCTCAAGGGTACTAATTGCTCCTTCCTCTCCCTAATAAAACAGTTGCACCGATTCAGCGATTGGGTGTCAACTAGGCCTAAGCAAAATACACGGTTGGCCAAAACTTTGGGGAGGGATTCGCGATGCTTAAATCACTTCATATCGATCCGGACAAGTGTACCGGCTGCGTGCAGTGCGAACTGGCATGCAGCTATGAAAATGAAGGTGTGTTCAATGTGGCGAAGTCTCGGATCAGAGTCTTCCGCTTCCATGATCAAGGGCGCGTCGTTCCCTATACCTGCACCCAGTGTGCCGAGGCCTGGTGCATGCAGGCCTGTCCTGTGGCGGCGATTTCCAAAAATCCTGATACGGGTGCCATGGAAGTCAGCGACCCGCTGTGCGTTGGCTGCAAGGTCTGCACCATTGCCTGCCCGTTCGGCACGGTGAATTACAACCAATCCACCGGCAAAGTCATCAAATGTGATCTGTGTGGCGGTGATCCGGCCTGTGCGAAGGCCTGCCCGACCCAGGCGATTACGTTCATTAACGCCGATGAGACGGGATTGGATCGAATGCGCCAGTGGGCGACGAAAACAGACGCCGCCCAGTCGGCACAAGCATAGGGAGGGATAGATCATGGCATGGACACAAAAAATTCTCAGGGTCAATCTTAGTAAAGGCACATGTGCTTCTGAACCCCTCAACAACGACTGGGCTGCTAAATATTTGGGGCAGCGGGGACTGGCGACGAAATACTTCGTTGAAGAAGTCGACCCCAAGGTCGATGCACTATCGCCCGACAACAAGCTAATCATGGCGACGGGACCGTTGACTGGCACCACGGCCTCCACAGCAGGGCGGTATTCGGTCATCACCAAAGGAGCGCTGACCGGGGCGATTGCGTGCTCTAACTCTGGTGGGTTCTTCGGCAACGAAATGAAGAACGCCGGCTGGGACATGATTATCTTCGAAGGCAAGGCGAAGAGCCCAGTCTATCTGTTGATACAAAACGACGATGCAGAGTTGATCGATGCAGCTGAATATTGGGGCACATCGGTCTGGGATACCGAAGAAGGCATCAAGGCCAAGCACCAGGACCCAATGCTCCGCGTCGCCTCAATCGGAATTTCTGGCGAAAAGGGCGTCAAATTCGCCTGTGTTGTCAATGACATGGACAGGGCAGCAGGTCGTTCCGGCGTCGGAACGGTCATGGGCTCTAAGAACCTGAAGGCCGTGGCGATTCGCGGCACGTTAGGTGTTAGTGTTGATGATCCTGCTGCCTTCATGGACGCAGCAGCTGCGGGGAAACAGGTATTGGCCGACAACCCTGTGACGGGCCAAGGGCTCCCCGCCATGGGCACCCAAGTGCTGATGAACGTGATCAATGAGACCGGCGCCCTACCGACCCGCAATCATCGCGATGTTAAATTTGAGGGCGCGGGTAAGATCAGCGCCGAAGCAATGGCTGAGCCGCGTGCCAGTGACAGCAAGGCGAACTTGGTCACCAATGCAGCCTGTTTTGCCTGCACCATTGCTTGCGGTCGCATTTCAACGGTGGATCGAACCCACTACACGGTAAAAGACAGGCCAGAATATCAGAAGGCCTCAGGTGGTTTGGAATACGAAGCGGCTTGGGCTTTGGGGGCGGCGACGGGCGTTGAGGATCTGGATGCGCTGACGTTTGCCAACTTCATATGCAACGAACAAGGCATTGATCCGATTTCGTTCGGCGCAACAGTCGGCGCGGCGATGGAATTGTTCGAGGACGGTGTGATTACCACCAAGGAAACCAACGGACTGGAACTCAAATTCGGCTCGGCCAAGGCGCTGACCGATTTGGTCGAACTCACTGGAAAGGGCGAGGGCTTTGGTGCTGAAATTGGTTTGGGGTCCAAGTTGTTGTGTGAGAAATACGGTAAACCTGAACTGTCCATGAGTGTGAAGGGACAAGAATTCCCGGCCTATGATTCACGTGGCATTCAAGGCATGGGCCTGACCTACGCGACATCCAATCGCGGGGCCTGTCACCTGAGAAGCTATACGGTCGCGTCTGAGGTTCTTGGTATCCCGGAGAAGACTGATCCCTTGGTAACCGAAGGCAAAGCCGGGTTGGTTAAAGCGTTCCAGGACGCGACTGCCGTGGTGGATTCAGCCGGGCTTTGCGTCTTCACGACCTTCGCTTGGTCCATGGATGACATCGCGCCGCAGATTGACGCCGCCTGTGAAGGTGACTGGAGCGTCGAGAATTTGATGGAAGTCGGTGAGAGGGTTTGGAACCTGGAACGTCAGTTCAATTTGGCGGCAGGTTTTACGGGCAAGGACGATACCTTGCCCAAGCGCTTGTTAAAGGACGCGGCCAAAACAGGTCCAGCGGAAGGCCTGACCAGCGGACTGGAGCAGATGTTGCCTGAATATTATGAGCTTCGGGGATGGACTGCGGATGGTATACCGTCCAACGAGACCATTTCCAGGCTTGGTCTCTAGGGTCGTGCGCTACGTCATAGCGGGCACCGGACCGGCAGGGTTGATTGCGGCTGAGACATTACACAGTGCCGATCCAGACAGCGAAATCGCGCTGCTGAGTGCGGAACCTGAACCGCCTTATGCCCGCATGGCCTTGCCGTACCTGCTGACCGGTCAAGTCAATGAAGCCGGGACATTACTGCGCCGTTCCGGCACTAATTTTACCGATCTTGGGATTGAATTCCATTATGCGGGCGCAAAGTCTGTCGCACCCGATACCGGTCAAATTACGTTATCCAACGGCGACACCATGGCGTTCGATATGCTTTTGGTCGCGACTGGGGCTAGTGCCATCAAACCAGACATTCCAGGATTGGACGGGAAGCATGTCTGTCACTGTTGGACCATGGCGGATGCGCGAAAGATCATGGACCACACACCGTCAGGCGCGGATGTGGTGCTGATGGGGGCGGGCTTTATTGGCTGCATTATTATGGAAGCCTTGGCATCCCGTGGCGTCAACCTGACTGTGGTTGAGGCTGAGGATCGGGTGCTGCCGCGGATGATGAATGAGACCGGTGCCAACATGATCAAACGCTGGTGCGAAGGAAAAGGCATTCGGGTTCTGACATCGTCACGGGTCACGGCGTTGGAGCCGTTAGCCGATGGCGAAGGTAATTGGGTGGTCTTGGAAGACGGAGAGAAAATCAAAGCGAACCTGACCGTGGTGGCGACGGGCGTAAAATCCAACACTGAATTTTTGGACGGCAGCGGCGTCAAGGTAGACCAAGGCGTGGTTGTCGATGAAAACCTCCGCTCCAACGTGGAGAGTGTCTTTGCAGCAGGGGATGCCGCCCAAGGACCGGATTTTTCCACTGGTGGCTGGAACGTCCACGCCATCCAACCGACTGCTGCTGAACATGGGCGGATTGCTGCTTTGAATATGGCAGGGCGGCCCGCAGCCTACAAAGGCAGCTTGATCATGAATGTGCTCGATACGGTTGGCCTGGTGTCCTGTTCGTTTGGGGAATGGGACGGGGCTGATGCGGCGGAGCTTGTGGATGAGAACGCATTTAGATACACGCGATTGGCGTTTGAGGGAGATATCCTGGTTGGTGCCCTGTGCCTAGGTCGAACTGAAAATATCGGCGTCATGCGTGGGCTGATTCAGTCACAGACTCGCTTAGGGGACTGGAAGCAACGTCTAATTGCCGATCCCAACCGCGTCATGGATGCCTTCGTCGCGCTTTTGGCCTGAATATTAAGCATGAAGATCACGGTTAAGCTTTTCGCCTTGTTAGGCAAGTACCTGCCGCCATCGGCCAAGGAAAACCAATTGGAAATTGAGGTGGAGCAAGATGCCGTGATCGCCAATGTCCTGGCGGGGCTTGGCGTTCCAGCTGAAGTCTGCCATCTGGTACTCGTCAACGGTGTTTATGTCGAACCCAGTGCCCGCGATACCCACGCGCTTAAGGATGGTGATGCCTTGGCCGTATGGCCGCCGGTCGCAGGTGGATAGCCGTGAGTGACGACGTCACGATCAATAAAGAGATGGGAATCAGCCACCAAGATTTCTTTCGAATTTTGCCCCGCGCCCTCGGCTCAACCGAATTCGAACGGCAGGGAAATACGGTCCTTCTAAAACAAGATGATCAGCGACTAACAATAAAACTTTCAATAGAATCACAGCGGCGCATCGCGGCCATGGTCGTTCCTGTAACCAACGTCACCTTGACGTTCTCAGGCTATGCCACCGAAGATTTACAAATGGCCCTCGACCGTTTCGATCAATATTTTCGAAAGGGTGGAGGGTAAAATTTAGCTGAGGACCAAGCCCCCGTTGATGCGAAGGGTCTGACCGGTGATGTAGCGCGCTTCTGGCTGGCAGAGATACCGGATCATGTTGGCGACATCGGCGGGTTCACCTTCAAATCCAACGGGCGGCATGCCGACGGCATTGCGGGGCAGGGGGCCGGATGTGCTGGACCGTTCGCCCCCGATGCGCGCGGGGGAAACTGTATTTACGGTGATGCCTTGCCCAGCGAACTCGCTCGATAGGCTTCGGCTCATCGCTTCCAGTCCTCCTTTTCCGGCATGGACATGGATACGCTCAGCAAATCCTGCTGAATTGCCATCGCCGCCAACATTCACGATCCGGCCCCAACCCTGGTCCACCATATGCGGCAGTACGGCGCGGGAGCAAAGGAACGTTCCGTCTAAAATAATATCTAGAACCCGCCGCCACTCGGTAAAGCTCATTTCCAGGGTGGGGCAGCGCCCGCGGTCGGCTGCGTTGTTCACCAAGATATCCACGCCGCCGAAGTCTTTGGCTATGGCGGCCACCATATCACTGACGGCGGTCTCATCGGTGACATCGCAAATGTATACCTCTGCTTTTCCCCCCAGGGCTTGAATCTCCTCTTTAACCAAGGCCGCCTCATCGGCTGAACGTCGTGTATTGATGGCGATAGCAGCGCCATCGGCAGCGAGCTTAAGGGCAGTGGCGCGGCCCGCACGTCGGGCGGCGCCGGTTATTAAAGCGACTTTCCCTAACAGCGGTTGTACTTGTTGTTCAGACAAACCGTCTCCTCCCAATCCTCCGAGTTGTAAAAAATTAGACTACAGGACAAAATCAGGATTGTATGCAACGTCGCAGCTTAGGAGTTAAGGCCGTGTCCCGACATCGTATTCCTGCCGTGTTTATTCGCGGTGGCACAAGCAAGGGTGTTTTCTTTCATGGCCGCGATCTTCCTGATCCGGGGCCGGTAAGAGATTCTGTCTTTCTAAATGTCATTGGCAGTCCCGATCCCTACCAGCGGCAACTCAACGGCATGGGGGGTGGAATTTCTTCGTTATCCAAGGCGGTAATCATCGAGTCATCCGCGCGCGAAGACGCCGATATTGATTTTACCTTCGCGCAAGTTGCCGTCGATCGGCCCGAAGTCGTTTACACCAATACCTGTGGCAATCTTTCATCTGCCGTGGGGCCGTTTGCCGTTGATGAAAGACTGGTGGAACCGGTCGATGGAGAGGCTCGAGTTCGGGTCTACAATACAAATACCAGTAAGATCTACCACGCGTGCTTTAATGTCGAGGACGGGCAGGCAGTGGAAACGGGCAGCTTCGAAATTCCCGGCGTCGCAGGCACGGGGGCGAAGATCAAACTTGATTTTTTGGACCCTGGGGGCGCCGTAACGGGCAATTTATTACCTTCTGGTGCGACAGTTGATGAGCTGACAGTTCCAGGCCTCGGCGTGATCGAAGCCTCGTTCGTCGATGCGACCAACGCGATTATCTTTATCGATGCGAACGCCGTTGGCCGCGACGCGACAGAGCAGCCTGACGCGCTTGAAGCAGACAAAGAATTTATGGCGAAACTCGATGAAATTCGAAGACTTGGCGGCGTGCAGATGGGGATGGCGGACCGACCAGAGGACGTCGGCCTCGGCAGTCCGAAGATTGCCTTGGTTGCGGCGCCTGAGAAATTTAAGACACTGACCGGAGAGACCATCCATCCGGCCCAGCACGATATTATGGTTCGTGTAGTTTCCATGGGTCGCATTCATCGCGCGGTTACGCTGACAACGTCCATGTGCCTTGCGACGGCATGCCAAATTGAGGGCTCGATTCCGCATCGTGTGGCCCAGCATTGTATGGCGACATCTCAAGGAGATAAAAATGGAACCCGCATCGGCAACCCGTCCGGTGTCCTGCCGGTACAAGCGGACGTCGGCCGATTGAAAGACGGAACCTGGCACGCAGAACACGTCACTGTCTATCGAACGCAACGACGTTTGATGGAAGGATGGGTCTACCCGGTATAATCGAAATATGCTTTAGGCGAAGGATGCCAACGCCATGAGCGTTTCGCCGATATCATTTTGATCACCGACGAATTCCAGACCGTAGAGTTGTTTGTTGGCCCAGGCGACACGGCAAGGAAGGGAGCCGAATTGACCGAGATCGAGAAGGAGTAAGCCGTCCGGTCCGAATTCATCCTTAACCCGCACTTGAGCCCCGCCAATGGAGATATTCATGACATCGCCCTTAACGCTCTGGCCTTGGAAGGTCAGTTCGGCCTTGAGGGAAACCTCATCCCTTTCTTGGCCGCGCTTGGTCGCGGGGTTTCTAGCAGTAACCATAATTCGGAACGTCCTTAGCTCTACCCGGTTATCTTCGTGAACGTTAAACTAATCGGAGAGGCATTTACACCTTAAATAAAAGGTCAAAGAGTACGGCGCCTTATTTGGCGTAAGGGTTGCTTCCTTTGCGAGTTTGCAATCGGAGTGGCACGCCCGGAAGGTCGAAGTCTTGCCGTATTCGATTTGCAAGATAGCGAAGATATGATTCTGGTAGCTTTTCAGGCCTGTTAACCCAAAGCGCAAACGTTGGCGGCCTGGTTTTAGCTTGGGTGATGTAGCGAATTCGAACTCGGCGGCCGGACGCCAAGGGGGGCGGGTGCTCTTCGGTGATTAGGTTTAACCAAGTGTTTAACTTCGATGTGGAAACTCGAGCGTTCCAGATGTCATGTAGAGCGAGCACCTCAGGCAGGAGTTTTTCTGAGCCGCGTCCGGTCAACGCAGACATCGTTACGATGGGCACACCCCGGACCTGGGGAAGCGAGCGTTCCAGGCGGTCGTGCAGTTGCTGCAGGACTTTTTTGCCTTGTGCCTTCACCAGATCCCACTTGTTGAGGGCGACAATCAGGGCGCGGCCTTCTTCGATGACAAACCGAGCAATTGATAAATCCTGCTTCTCCATGGCCTCTTCGGCATCCAAAAGCAGAACGACGACTTCTGCGTATCGGATGGAGCGAAGGGTGTCATCGACAGAAAGCGATTCAAGTTTCTGACGGACCCGTGATTTGCGGCGAAGACCGGCGGTATCGGCCAACTGAATGCGGCGGCCTTCATAGTCCCAGGCGATAGCGATTGAATCTCTGGTAATGCCGGCTTCTGGCCCGGTTAACATCCGGTTTTCGCCAAGAAGATTATTAACCAGGGTAGATTTTCCGACGTTGGGTCGTCCAACAATGGCAAGTTTTAAAGCCCTTTCAGGATCATCTTCGTCATCGATGTCAGGGGCTGGCTCTTCATATTCATAGGGTACCAGAGCATCATAAAGCTCGCTCAAACCTTGGCCGTGTTCAGCGGAGATTGGAAGGGGGTCCCCCAGCCCAAGGCCATAGGCTTCCCCAATTCCCGCCTCAACCGCTTTTCCTTCACATTTATTGGCGACGAGGATGACGGGGGTGCTTAAGCGCCGGAGGAATTGAGAAAAATGGGTGTCCAGTGGGGTGACACCAGCGCGAGCATCCAGCAGAAACAAAGCGACGTCGGCTTCATCAAGGGCGGCCTCGGTCTGGATTTGCATGCGGGCTTCCAGGCTATCGTCGTCGGCGTCTTCCAATCCGGCTGTATCAATGATCTTAAACCGTAAATCGGCGAGACGTCCTTCGGCTTCCCGCCGGTCACGTGTGACGCCGGGGGTGTCGTCAACGATGGCATGCGACTTGCCGACAAGCCGATTGAAGAGGGTTGATTTTCCCACGTTTGGTCGACCGACAATGGCCACGGTAAATGTCATGGTTTGGTGCTACGTCAAAAAGTTCAGGCTATCGGTAGGCCGAAAGATCCGCGTTATCCGATAAAAAGTAGACTGTGCGATTTGCAACAATAGGCGCCACACTGACGCCATCCGGTAGACTTTCTTTACCGAGGACTTTGCCTGTATAGGGCGATACGGCCAATGCTTCGCCATTTGATCCGGCAACCAACAAACGATCACTGGCCAAAATTGGGCCTGTCCAAACAATCGGTGTTCCGGACGTTCTTCCGCCTTCAAACCGGGGCAAACCAGTGACCCAATAAATTCGCCCTGATGATCGTGATAAAGCCGCGATTTCTGAATCGTTTGTCAGTAAAAATATAAAATTTCCGGCGACCCATGGGTTTTCCCCGCCGCTGATGCGCTTATCCCAAATTCGCCGCCCGGTTCTTAAATCGAACGACGCGATGATGCCGGAATTGCTCATCGCAATGATGTTTCCGCGGTCAATAATTGGTCGGCCCCGAATGTGGGACAGCCCGGACGCACCAGAGCCCCGGCGCACACCGGAAAGCGAGTCCGACCACAAAACACGACCAGATTCGGATTTAAGGGCAAAAACTTCACCAGAAGAATAGCCGACAACGACCACACCTTGATCGACCGCAGGGCTACCGCCCCCCAAAACGCTGGCTGTTTCAGTGGTGCCAGCGTGGGTCCACTGTTTTTTGCCGGTTTTAGAATCGAATGCGATTGTTTTATTTTCTAACGTCATGACGAAAACTTGTCCGCCATGGGCCGTGGGGGCCGTCCGCATGGGGCCATCAACCGGGGTTGACCACAGGACGGCACCGTCTTTTGCATTCAAAGCATAAACCACGCCAAATCCAGTGGCGACAAAAATTCTGCCTGCTTCGAAAGTAATTCCACCGCCAATATGACCGTCATCTTCAGCTTTTGGGGTTAGGTCAATACGCCAAATTTGCTTACCGGACTCTGCGTTTAAAGCGGTAACCTGGTGTTCTGAATCTATCGTGAACAGCCAACCGTTAACGACGATGGGCGCTGCGACAAGACGCAATTCCTCATCTGCACCTTCGCCAATATCGACCCGCCAAATCTGCTTCAACGCATCGCCAACGGCAATATGGTGCATCGCATGGTTGGGATAACCACCGGGTTGAGGCCAATCGCGGTTGACGCTGGGTGCAGGCAGAAGAATTTGTTCATTTGCTGCCCGCGGGTCTGGCGTGATGGATCGTTGATTCAACAAGATCGAAACACGTTTTCCAGGCAGCGGTGGTTTACGTTTTTTGCTGAACACATCATCAAAGGACTCAGAAACGGTATCGCACCCGCTTGCTAAAATAAGGCATGCGAACAGTGGAAATAGGAAATTTTTCCAGGAGGAAGAGTTCGATCCGGTCTTTCGCATGCCGTCTACTTTCCAATCTGCGTGATGATTTCCGATACCCGGGACTTCATACCGCTTGGTGCCGTTGCGTCTTTGGTAAGGGCCGTCAGGAGTTCGCGCGCGGTCTTCTTATCTCCCGTGCGAATGGCCAGCAGTGCGGTAAGTTCCGTGGCACTGTGGCGCCAGGGATTTTCCGTGGCACGTAGCGGTGCCAGTTGAGCGCTTAGGGCTGTCGGGTCTGCCTGATCTAAGTCGTTCAAAGCCCCTAAAATTATGGCCATATCGCGGTAAATTGGATCAATCGACGTGTCAGCTGAAATCTTCGCGTATACTGCAGCTGCGGCGCTTTTATCGCCGCTTTTCGCTAGCAACCCAGCATTTTGAAATTGCGCCATGAGACCATATCCGCCGCTTACGTCTTCGGCAATTTTAGCGAAGGTCTTGCGGGCGTCTTCAGGCTTTTCGGCAATGGCGTTCATTGCGGCGGCAAATCGCACACTTTGTTCGTGCCGTGCCGATAGATCATAGCTGCGCCAGCCCTGGTATCCACCCACACCCAATACGATGACGAGGATGACAGCAATGATATAGTTGCCGTACACCTTCCACAGCTCGGAATATTTCTCCTGCTGCAGTTCTTCGTCTATCTCACGTAACAGAAAATCGTCGTCGCTCGTGTCCGCCACTCGGGCCTCCAACTTGATTGGTCAATATTTTTAACTTAACAGCACCGAAACAATGCCCCCAGAGAAGTGTTAAAAGTATCTTTCTCAAGGTCTCACAATGTCTCTGGGCGTTGTTAACCGAGAAACCATGAAGATTCAATGATTATGGCCAATGATAATGGGGTATTATTTCTGTTTATCCCGCCAGACCCAAGGCTCCACAAAATTGCCCCGCCATAGTCCGCGCATGTGTTCCTTTGCGTCGAGTTCCTCATTCACGTAATCCTTGGATCTGCGTCGATCCGCAATAGCCCAGCCTTGAAAGACGAGCATGGCGCTTAGATCGTGTTTTCCAATCTGGCAAGATCCATGAAAATTGCCGTCCTTTAGTTTGCTGACCTGTTTGCAGGTAACAGATTTCGCCCCAGCAAGGTTAGCCAGTGCGAAGGTCGCTTCTGCACCACAGGCCCATTTGCGCCCGTCGCCAGCGATGCAGGATTGGCTTTGTTCCGGTGCATCAACCCCATGCAGGCGGATGCGCATGCCATCGATTTCAAGGGTATCACCGTCAATGACGTGTGCGACACCGGTTATGACTTCATAATCGGCGGCCTGAACTAAAGCCGGCACAGCAACACTGGCGAAGCTGAAGAATATCCCTGCCAGCAAAGGTTTTAAGAACGCCATTTGCCCTAATCAATCCCTGTTTCGACGTCTGGAATTTGTTTCCTTAAGCAAGAATAACAGGGATCAGCTAAAAACGCATTAATCACCTTAAATCAAAATCAAAGGCTATTTTTGAGTGCTTTCCCAAATTTCGTTAATTTTCTCTGTCAGACTCTGAGGATCGAACGGCTTTTCAATGATATCAACCGCCCCTAATTCTCTGAATTCTGCGACTTCTTCTTTCATCACCTTTGCAGTAATGAAAATTACCGGGATGGAAATTAATTCGGGAACTTGGCGAAGCTGGCCCAAGGCAGTGGGGCCATCAACATTTGGCATCATGACATCTAGCAAGATGAGGTCGGGTAGAAACTGAAGCGCCTTTTCGACGACATCAACGCCGGACTCGCAGGTCTCAACTGTCATTCCGCCAAGGACTTCCATGGCAAGAACCGCTATCTTGCGGATGTCAGCATCATCTTCCGCGTACAGAATTTTTTCTAATTTAGGCGCCATAAAAGTTGATCCCCTTTATCAGTTGTTATTTACCATTTTTGGCTAATCTACTGACAAGGTCCAGAAGTTCCTCATTCGAACATCTAGATTTGAGCAGAGCGGCTTCCACCTGCACCGCTGTTTCGCGGTCTACCCCATCCGATGAAAAAATAATGACCGGCGTCGAATCTTCTTCAGATACCTTCAAAGTCGCCAGCAGATCTAATCCGTCTCCATCCGGAAGGCCCGGGTCCAATATAACCAGGTCAAATTTTTCGTCCAGCAGGAGGCGCTGAGCCTCCCTAAACGTGTGGGCGCACATAAAATCCATCGTATCACCGATCATTGCCGTCATGACCTGGCATAGGTCTACGTCGTCTTCAACATGAAGGACACGGGGTTTTTCTGCTCGTTGCGCCACAAACGTAGCCTGCTGAACGGCGCTTAAAAGGCGGCTTTGGTCTATCGGTTTGTCGAGCCAATCTATAATCCCCATTGATGCAGCAACGACTTCTCTTCTGACTGTGCTGGCTTTTGCAGAGACGACGATGGTTGCTAAATTGTGGGTGTTTTCCTCGGCGCGGAGTTCCCGAATTAAGCTAATTCCGTCTTGGTCGGGCAGCATAACGTCGACAGTTACGGCAGCATACGTTGTTCTCGCGATCCGCGCTTTCGCTTCATGGGCGTTATAGGCTATGTCCACATCGTAGCCGTTATCCTCAAGCATTATTGAAAGCAACTTAGCGACGTCTGGATCATCTTCTAAAACAAGAATCTTACCACCGTCAGGAACTTCTGCCCGGATGGCCTTCGAAATCTCTGAGGGGGAATTTGCTTGAGCAGTTGCTGTTCTAATTCTTTCTGGCAGTTCGAAATAGAATGTAGATCCTTCTCCTTCGACACTATCAAACCCGATTACGCCACCGTGCTTCTCCACAATCGCCTGTGAGATGTTCAAGCCGAGTCCTGTCCCGCCTTTTTTTCGGGCATCGGTAGAGTCTGCTTGGGTAAAGCGCCCAAAGATTCTGTCTCGGAATTCATTCGGGATTCCAGGTCCCTTGTCAGATACGTTAATTCTGAATGATGTTGCAGAGCGTTCAATTGAGATTTCTACAATTTCTCCAGCCGGCGAAAATTTAGCCGCATTAGACAACAAATTCGAAATCACCTGGGTTAACCGATCTGAATCGCCATACACCGTCGCATCTTCGATAGAACTGGTGAGTTTAAACGTCACACCATGTTCGATCGCAAATGGTTCGTTCAGGGTGAGCGATTTTTCAACTAATTCACCGATATTCAGGTCGAGAAGGTTGAACTCCATGCTTCCGGCCTGGAGTTTCTCCATATCGAGCAGATCGTTTACGAGGTTGATCAGGCGTTCGGTGTTGCTGGAGGCCAAGTCGACCATATCTTTGACCTGGTCCGGGTCCTTGAGCGCACCGCTTCCAATCATTCCCAAAGACCCCCGAATAGACGTAAGCGGAGTCCGCAGTTCATGGCTAACAGTGGAAATGAATTCTGTCTTAAGGCGATCCATTTCCTTTCGCTCGGTAATATCCCGAACCACGCCCATGAAAAACCGTCCGCTTTTTAGGCGAAGGTCTTGGATGCTTAAATCCATCGGAAATGTCGTGCCGTCGCGTCTTTGACCCTCTACTTCCTGGCCAATGCCAATGATCTTTGCCTCACCGGTTTCGCAATAGTTCTGGATGTAGCGATCATGGGAACTGCGATGAGGTTCTGGTGTCAGTAATTTAATATTTTTACCGATGAGTTCCTCTGCTGGGTAACGAAATATTTGCTCGGTCGCCCGGTTAACAGATTGAATTGTACCTTTTTCATCAATCGTAATGATGCTGTCCATGATGTTTTCAACAATAGCACGGACCCGTCCTTCACTTTCTTCAAGCTGTTGATTGAGTATGCCAAGGTCGCTTGCGGCCGTCACTTCGCGCTTAAAAACAGCATGCATATTGATCAACAATCCGGCCAGAACGCAGATGTAGCTCACTTTCTTAAGCGTATGTGCCCCGTCGAATTCATAATCGAACAATTCACCGGAATGAGACATGAACACGGCTTGGCTTATGAAGCCGATGATCAGCGAAATTACGATCCAGTGCTCAAAGTTGTCGGTGCGCCAATGTCCCTTTTTTAGATACCCTATGAGCGCCAAAAGAAAAAATAATGCCGGGGCGAATTCTTCAGGTCGATGGAAGAATATATTTGGATAATAAGCGGCTGGCAGGGGGAAAAATACGAAAAATAGGAAGCTGAGGAGAGTGAAAAAGACTGTTCCTGCATAGACGGATCGCTCGGCAATGGGGCTGGTTTTTCCTGAGCTATTTTCCTGAAACCAGACGAACCAACTTAAAAACATAACGACGGAAAGGTAGAGTCGCGATGCCACCCAGCTCCAGGGAATCAAATGCGGTAGATCAGACGGCATCATCGGCTTGAAATAGCTTGATGTTACGATGGCGTGGAAGCCATCAAGGGATGCCGTTCCTAGAAATCCCGCACCGATGAGAAGAAATAAGCTTTCTTTTTTGCTGTAATAGCGTACCAGCGCCATGGCACCCACGACGGCGGCCAAAAGTGTCGCAATCGCCTCCATGACTGTATGGAGTTGGGCACTGCCAACCCAACCAACACCGTGCCCTAGCAATAAGCCACCTGTCAGCCCAATTCCGAGTATCCAATAGACAATTACTCGGTCCGTTTGTTCTTGATCCTTCAACGTGTAAAATTCCTAAAAAGAGCAAATAAAATTGGGATTGTGGAAAGTCCAGCACCTGAAAATCATATGGAGGCAAAGATAATAAATTCAAATTGTAAATTACGTCACAGATGACAATAGAAGGCCAAATTAACAATTTTCAAGTTCTTTAACCCGTCCTTAACCCAGAAATGGCATTGTAGGAGCGTTGAATTACTCTTGATCCGGCGTACATTCCTGTGGTGCCGGTTCTTTGGAAAGTAGAACGATGCGGTATGTCATTTTTATTTTGGGCGCAGTTTTTCTTAACGCATGCACCATCGTGCCGCCTGTCGCGCTGACCGATTTTGCGACGGTAGGTTTGACGGATAAGACGATAGAGGATCATGTCGTCTCGGCAATTAGTGGCAAAGATTGTTCCACGGTTCGGACCAACCAAGGTCGGACCTATTGTGCGGAAGATGAATTGAATCCAGAACCCAAGGTTCATTGCTATCGGACACTAGGAGAGGTCACGTGTTACGATAAACCCGATCCGCATGCCAACGGCCATCAAAAGGTAAATGAGTCCACCCACAATCTACTCGGACGTAAAGATACAAAGCGGCTTATTCCGTACCGCTGATCAATGCTTCGTATCATCATAGCGACAGGAGTTGCCGGCGTTCTTGTGGCGTTGGTCCTGTGGCTTATTCCCAACGACGATATAGACCCCCACGACCGTCAACAAGTTGATCATGCAGCACGCGCTGACGCATTGCGTCCCGCGGCCAAGAGTGGTGACCCCAAGGCGCAGTACGCGTTGGCACAACATTATATGGATGGGAGGGGAGTAAAGGAATCGCCGGTAAATGCTGCGCGTTGGTTGAAGAGGGCAGCCGAAAGAGGTCATATTTTGGCGCAATATGAACTGGCTCGGCTCTACGACAAGGGCGGCAAGCTGAAGGAAGATTTACTCCGCGCTGCCAAGTGGTACGAGCCAGCAGCTCGGATTGGTCGGCACCCAGGGGCGCAATTTGGATACGGCTATATCTACTACACCGGCAAAGTCGTTCTAAAAGACTATGGCAAAGCAATAAGCTGGTTCCGAAAATCAGCAAACCAAGGGTATGCGCCAGCGCAATATTTAATGGGAGGTATGTATGAAGAAGGCTGGGCCGTCGCGCGCAACTATATCAAGGCCTACCAATGGTACACTCTAGCAGCGAGCAATCCCCAACAAGTGATGGCAGTTGATCCTAATTATGACCCCAAAGCTGCGCTAGAACGACTCATTACGCGAATGAATGATTTTCAAATTAAAAGAGGCAAACAATGGGTTAAAGCCTGGAAGCCGTCGCGTTAAGTCGGCGAAAGATTTGTGACGCCCATCATTTCGATTGCCGAGCGAACCGCATCCAATGCGCCATGCATTTCTGTTTCACCTAGATTTCCGATGCAGCCAATCCGAAACGATTCTGCGACAGTGAGCTTACCTGGATAAATTAGGTAACCCTTCTTGGCGATAAGATCATAAAATGTTTCGAACTTGAACGCCGCGTCTGCGGGGCTATGAAACGTAACGATAATTGGGGCTTGGAGTTCATCAGGCAGCAGTGTCTCGAACCCCATTTCCCGCATGCCCTCCACAAGAATTTTGCAGTTTTCTGAATAGCGCGCGATCCGGCCTTCGGTGCCGCCGTTGCCGGCGAATTGATCAAGCGCTTTATCAAGCGCAACGATTACTTGGGTCGGCGGCGTGAAGCGCCATTGACCGGATTTTTCCAGTCCCGCCCACTGCGCATGTAAGTCCAGACTGAGCGAATGGGCATTGCCCGCGCACACTTCCAGGGCCTTCTTTCGAACGATGGCGAAGCCCATGCCGGGCACACCTTCCAAGCATTTGTTGCTGGACGCCATTAGGGCATCAAACGGGACGTCAGCCGCTTTTAACGGCAAGGCACCAAATGCGCTCATGGCGTCAATCAATAGCGACCGGCGCTGCTTTGCGACGACGGCTGCAATCTCGGCTATCGGATTCAGAATTCCCGACGTGGTCTCACAATAAACCGCTGCAACATGAGTAATAGTCAGGTTCTTGGATAAAATTGCATCGATCTCGGCCGGGTCGGAAGGGACATCTTCGGCGGTTTTATAGGTCTCATACTCGCGACCCATGATATCCAGCATTTCTGTCATTCGGTCGCCATAGGCCCCATTAATGACCACCAATGTTTTGCCGTCCTTGGGAATGAGGGTACCAAGCGTTGCTTCGACAACAAACGTACCGCTACCTTGAAGCGGGACACATACATGGGTGTCGCTGGCACCTGCTATCAAAAGCAAGCGTTCGCGAACCCGCGCCGTCGTTTCAATGAATGCCTGATCCCGAGATCCCCAGTCATGCATCATGGCTGACTTCGTGGCTATCGAAGTGGTGAGAGGTCCTGGGGTTAATAAATAGGGATCCTGTGCCATAAATAAATTTCCTTATTTAACGTTTGGCGTTAATAGTTTCGCCGTTGCATGTACAGCCAGGCAGAGCTAAGTCGATAAAATAATCGGTTACGTCGTCTGGAGTCTTGAGTGTCTCAGGGTCTTCGCCCGGCATGGCCAAGGCC
Source organism: Rhodospirillaceae bacterium (assembly GCA_018660465.1). NCBI lineage: Bacteria > Pseudomonadati > Pseudomonadota > Alphaproteobacteria > Rhodospirillales > Rhodospirillaceae > Rhodospirillaceae bacterium. The sequence goes on along the minus strand of JABJKH010000089.1, from coordinate 163,884 downwards.
CGCATATTGGTGCGGGTGGCACCGGGGTTAATCAAGTTTGCGCGGATCGCTGTATTTTCGATTTCTAGAGCATAAATTTTGACCATCATTTCAAGTGCTGCCTTGCTGATGGCGTAAATGCTCCAATAGGCTTTTGGTGTCGCGCCGACCGATGAGCTAACAAAGATAGCTCGTCCGGCGTCGGATTGACGCAATAAAGGATCACAGCTTCTTAAAAGGCGCCAATTGGCCGTGGTATTGACTGCCATGACTTGATCCCATGCCTGCGGGTCAATATGGCCGATAGGGCTAAGGTCGCCGAGTATGCCCGCATTCCCAACCAGCACATCCAAACGCCCAAAGCGCTCAAATAGTGCAGCGCCCATTTGGTCAATTTTATCATAGTCTGTTAGGTCCGCGACAAATAAGGTGGCCGTGCCGCCAGCATCACGGATTTCATCGTCGACTTCTTCTAGTCCTGCTTGGGTGCGGGCGACCAAGATAACGTGCGCCCCTTCGGCGGCAAAGCGTTTAGCAACAGCTGCGCCAATCCCTCTGGATGCGCCGGTGATCAGGGCTATTTTCCCCGCTAACTTACCATCCTCAGGCACAATCAATCGACCTCGGCCAGAAGGGAAAGCTGGGATGGATTTAGACCATCGTCGTGATCGGTGATCGGGATTGGGTATGCGCTGGTGAAACAGGCGTCACAGAACTGCGGCTCATCCTGGATACGTGCCTCACCACAGACCGCTTTGTAGAGGCCGTCTGGTGTAATATACGCTAGCGTGTCAACGCCAATCAGTTCAGCCATTTCCTCAATCGTGTATTTAGACGCCAGTAATTCATCCTTGGTCGGCGTATCAATGCCGTAATAACAGGAATCTGAAATCGGTGGGCTGGAAACCCTCATGTGGACTTCGGCAGCCCCTGCGGCCCGAACCATGCTGACAATCTTTTTTGACGTGGTGCCGCGCACGATGGAGTCATCGACAAGAATCACGCGCTTCCCGGCCAAGTAAGCTGAATTGGCGTTGTGTTTCAGGCGCACGCCCAAATTTCGAATTTCAGCCGAAGGCTCAATAAAGGTGCGGCCCGTGTAGTGATTGCGAATAATCCCTAAATCAAACGGAATTTTTGATTCTTCTGCATAGCCGATGGCCGCCGGCACCCCGGAATCTGGAACTGGGACAACGAGGTCGGCTGGAACATGTTTTTCCTTGGCCAATTCAGCGCCAATCCGTTTGCGGACTTCGTAGACATTTTTGCCTTCCATCATGCTGTCAGGCCGGGCGAAGTAGATATATTCGAAAATGCAGAACCGATCCTTCAGTTTGGCAAAGGGCTTTATGCTTTGGATACCATCATTGTCGATAACGACAATTTCCCCGGGCTCTACGTCGCGAATAAATTCAGCGTCGATGATATCCAGCGCGCAGGTTTCGGATGCCAAAATATAGGCGCTATCTAATTTACCCAATACCAATGGGCGCACGCCCCGAGGATCGCGAACGCCGATGAGCTTTTTCTGTGTCATGGCGACCAGGGAATAGGCGCCTTCTACTTGGCGAAGAGCATCAATCAGGCGATCCACGACCGTGGAATAAAGGCTGATGGCGATCAAGTGGACGATGATTTCGGTGTCGCTGGTAGACTGAAAGAGGCAGCCGCGCTGAACGAGTTCTTGTCGGCATCTCACCGCATTGGTCAAATTGCCGTTATGGGCGATGGACAGGCCGCCGAACTTAAAGTCCGCAAATAATGGCTGCACGTTTCGAAGGGCAGGCTCGCCAGTGGTCGAATAGCGAACGTGGCCAATGGCCTGACCGCCCGGCAACCGACTGATAACGTCTTCGGAATTAAAGTGATCGCCGACCAGGCCGAGCGCCCTGTGAGAGTGAAAATGTTCACCATCGAAGGCGACAATTCCAGCCGCTTCCTGACCCCGATGCTGCAAGGCATGGAGGCCGAGTACGGTGGTTGCCGCTGCATCGTCGTCGCCAAAAATGCCAAATACGCCGCATTCATCATGCAGGTGATCATCGCCTGTCGGGTGCTCTGATTCGGATTGAGCGGGTGATTTGCTTGGCATGTGTCTTTCTGCCCTCATTTCCCGCTGCCGTCAATCAGACGTTCCATCGCGCGGCGTTGTCGTTCTTGGTATCCGTCGGGTTGTTTTGTATCGGCACTTTGCGGTTTGGGTGCAATCATTTTTTGGAGAGTCTTTTCAGTTTGTTTGCGGATGGCATCTTCGGCTTTCTTTTTAGCTTGGGCGGCGGCTTTTGTGCCCTTTTTTGCGGTCTCTTCTGGGATCAAGGCATAAAGCTCCTTGGCACCGAATTTAATGACCGGCATGGTCTTTGCCGTTGTCAGCCATTTCGGCTGTTCCTTGATCGGATAGACCCACTGAACGGCCAAGTAAACAAGGCAGATGAGTACGGCACCACGTACGATGCCGAATAAAAATCCCAAGGAACGGTCGAGCGCATTGAGGGCACTTGCCTGGATGCGACTGCTAATTGACCGGGTAAAGATAAAAAGAATAATCAGGCTGACGATGAATATAGCGGCACCTGCTGCGATGGCGGCTAAGGTTTCATTCTTTATGTACATCTGAGCATAGGGCTGAACATACGGAAGCCCATAAAGGGTCGCGAATATCGCGCCGACCCAGCCCACCACAGACAATGTCTCATGTGCAAAGCCGCGCATATAGGCCAAGAACGCGGAAATCAGCAGCACCACGCCAACGCCGATATCGACTATATTGATGGGTAAATTATCCATGACCGGCAAATCCAATGCTGTTGGATTCCGAGCTTTGGAAAATCTCAAGGAGTTCAGATAGGTGCCCGATCTCTTGAATTTTTAAGTTGGTGGCACCGCGTTTGGCCTTGCCCCGCCACTTCGGAATGATGGCTTGGGTGAAGCCAAGTTTTTCTGCTTCCCTGAGCCGGTTGTCTGTCTGCGACACGGCGCGAACTTCGCCAGACAAACCAATTTCGCCGAATATGACCGAGTCGGTGGGGACGGGGACGCCACTCGCTGATGATGCCAGGGCTGCTGCGACCGCCATATCAGCCGCTGGCTCGGCGATCTTTAAGCCGCCCGCGACATTCAGGTAGACATCATTGCCACCCACCGCCATGCCGCAGCGGGTTTCCAGCACAGCCATAACCGTCGCCAGCCGACTTGAATCCCAGCCGACAACGGCGCGGCGCGGGGTTCCAAGTGCAGATGGGGCGAGCAGGGACTGGATTTCGACCAGCATGGGGCGCGAGCCTTCCATGCCAGCAAAGACGCACGCGCCGCTGATATCACCGGTGCGTTCGGAGAGGAACAACTCGGATGGATTGTTCACTTCCGACAATCCACCATCGGTCATTTCAAAGACGCCAATTTCGTCGGTTGGTCCGAAGCGATTTTTTACCGCGCGCAAAATTCTAAACTGATGGCCGCGCTCGCCTTCGAAATACAGTACTGTATCGACCATGTGTTCGAGCACTCGGGGGCCGGCAATCTGCCCTTCCTTGGTGACATGACCCACGAGGATCAAGGTGAAACCGCGCTGCTTGGCGACTCGAATGAGTTCCTGAGACGATGTTCGGACTTGCGCCACCGTGCCTGGTGCAGATTCCAAATTATCCAAATACATGGTCTGGATTGAATCAATGATCACCAAGTCCGGCGGGTTAGATTCTTCTAATGATGCAACGATATCACGAACAGAAGTCGCCGCCGCGAGACGGACTGGCGCATCGGCAAGCCCCAGCCGTTCCGCGCGTAGCCTCAGTTGATCAATGGATTCTTCGCCGGAGATGTAAACGCAACCTGCTGTTTGTGATAGAGCCGCCGTCGCCTGCAACAAAAGTGTCGACTTGCCGATCCCAGGATCGCCGCCAACCAGAAGGGCTGAGCCCGGCACCAAGCCACCCCCTGTGACCCGATCCAATTCATTAATACCTATGACCCGCCGAGGTGGCTGTTTGCCCGTGCCCTTAAGCCCTACGAATTCAATTTTTCGACCGCGCTTGGATCCCAGGCCCTTCGGCACGGACGCGGAAGAAGCTTCTTCCGCCATCGTGTTCCAGGCATTGCAGGCATCACAGCGACCGGCCCATTTATTGGACGTTGCGCCACATTCCTGGCAGACATACTGGGTTGCATTACGGGCCAAAGGCGGTCTCCTAAAAATAAATAAATCAAACGAGAGAAGCCAGTCTCTAACCTATCTTGGGCCTATCCCGCTAGTTGTTTTGGGCCTTCGGTCTGTATAGGGCCTTCCGCACGCCCATGGATAAATTGATCCACGTACGGATTGCCAGAGTTATCAATGTCATCAGTCGAACCAAACCAAATTATTTCACCGCCATAAAGAAAGGCGATGCGGTTGGCAATTTTACGCGCACTTGCCATGTCATGGGTAATAGACAGGGCCGTCGCTCCTACTTCCCGGGTGATTTTTACGATCAGGTCATTGATGACATCAGCCATGATCGGGTCTAGCCCGGTGGTTGGCTCGTCGAAAAAGATGATCTCCGGGTCAGATGCTATGGCGCGGGCCAGGCCAACGCGCTTTTGCATGCCGCCGGAAAGTTCTGCAGGCGACATATCGGCAATATCGGCCGCTAGTCCCGCCATGGCGAGTTTCTCAATGGCGATTTTTTTTGCTTCGATTCGATCCACTTTTTTTTGTGCCAGCAATCCAAAGGAAACGTTTTCCCAGACGGGAAGACTGTCGAATAGGGCCGCCCCTTGAAACAACATGCCGAATTTGTCGTTGATGTCGTCGCGTTCAGATTGGGAGATGCCCACCACGGACTGGCCATCAACTTCAATCTGGCCGTCGTCGGGTGTTAACAGCCCCAAGATACATTTCAGAGTGACAGATTTTCCGGTACCGGACCCGCCGATGATCACAACCGATTCGCCAACACCGATGTCCATGTTCACGCCGTCCAAAACCGCCTTGGGGCCAAATGCCTTCTTGACCCCGCTTAATTTGATTTTGGGATGAGCATTCGTCATTTAATGAACAGCAATTCCGTTAAGACGTAGTCGAGACATAGGATTAAGATGGAGGCTGAAACCACGGCGTTTGTCGTCGCCGTACCGACGCCCTGCGCGCCGCCCTTGGAGTTATAGCCATGGTAGCAGCCCATCAGGGTGACGATGAAGCCGAATACGGCAGCCTTGATCAGGCCGGAGTTCACGTCTTCAGCACGCAAGAATTCATAGGTGCTTTTCAAGTAGTTGGTGGCGTTGAAATCCAGCTTATAGACCGCAACCAAATAGCCGCCAAAGACACCAATCACGTCAGCAATCAGTACCAGCACTGGGAACATCAGCACACCTGCAATCAGCCGAGGGGCGACCAGGTATTTCATCGGGTTGGTGCTCAGCGTGGTCAGCGCATCAATTTGTTCTGTCACCCGCATGGTGCCGATTTCGGCAGCCAACGACGCGCCGATGCGTCCCGCAACCATAAGGCCGGCAAGAACAGGGCCGAGTTCCCGAGTGATGGACAGAACGACGACGTTCGCAATGGCCCCTTCTGCAGAAAAACGCGCGAATCCGGTGTAGCTTTGGAGCGCCAGCACCATGCCTGCGAAAATTGCCGTCAGGCCGACAACCGGGAGGGAGTAATATCCGATATCAACCATTTGGCGACCGATGATGCGAAAATAAAACGGCGGCCGAAAACAATGTGATACGCCGGAAATGGTGAACAGCGTCATCCGTCCAGCGGCGCCCAAAAAGGCGAGAAGAATGCGTCCGATAGGTTGAAGGAAATTCATAACCGTCTATCCAGCCCCCACATAGGTTCTACGATAACGCGCCCCCAACGATGTCAGCAGCTCATAGCCGATGGTGTCAGCGTCGATAGCAACTTGATCCAATGGATTATCAGGGCCAATAAGGTCAACCAATTCCCCCGTGCGCGCCTGCTTTGGGGAAACGTCCGTCACATCAAGAGTAATCAAATCCATGGAAACGCGTCCCACTATTGGTGTCCGAACACCACCCAAATACCCACAGCCGGAATTCCCTAAAGAGCGCAAAAATCCGTCGGCATAACCTGCTGCTACGGTGGCAATCCGGCTGGGTCCAGCAACGCGGTGAGTGGCACCATAGCCAACGGTCTGAGGGGTGTCAACGTCACGAACTTGAAGGATTTTTCCTTGTAATCTAACCACTTGAGCCATGGGATTCGGGACGCTGGTCAACGGACAAAGTCCGTAAAGGGCAGCGCCCGGGCGAACCAGATCAAAGTGGTATTGAGGACCGAGAAAAATACCTGATGAGGCCGCGAAGGACGCCGTAGCCGATGGCAATCTGCTCAATGCATTCTTGAAGGCAGCAAGTTGTTCCTGGTTTAGCGGATGCTCCGCATCTGACGCGCAGGCGAGATGAGACAAAATAGTGCGAAGTTCGAACCCTTTCAGTTGGTCTGGGTCTTCTGCCAAGCGATCCAGTTCATCCGGCGGCAGCCCCAATCGCGCCATGCCGGTATCAAGGTGAAGGGCTGCCGGTAAGGGTTGGTTTTGGGCTATGCAGAACGCGCGCCACAGACCGACAGCTTCCAAGTTGTTAAGCACAGGTATAAGGCGGTATTCGCGAAACAGGGCCTCGTGTCCGGCAGGGGCACCATTTAGGATGTTGATTTCCACGTCTGGCAGCAGCTCTCTCAGCTGTATGCCTTCATCCGCTGAGGCGACGAAAAACACCCGGCACCCGGCATCGAAAAGAACCGGCGCAACCTTATCCACGCCTAAGCCATAAGCATTGGCTTTGACCACCCCTGCCGTGGTCGCTCCAGGGGCTTGCTTACAAAGCAGCTTATAGTTGGCTGAAATGGCATCCAGGCCGATGGTTAGAATCGCCCCGCTGAGATCATCATGGGGCATGGCGCTAAACTTTTTCACGAGTTGAGGAGCGACTTTTAAGTCTCAAAGAGTTTGCCGCTGAGCACCCTTCGAGTCCCGCCGCTCCGCGTCGCCTCAGGATGAGGGTGTTAAGTGAGAAATTGAAAATAATCAAAATATAATTATACCTCATCCTGAGGAACGCGAGAATCGCGTGTCTCGAAGGGTGCTCAGCGGCACCATGCTGATGGGAATGTATGGTGAGAATGTCCCCCATCAATCTTGCCTCACGCTAGCCTTCCCCCATATGGCTCCGGTCGAGATTACTAAATCTGGTGAACTCGCCCTGGAAGTGGAGTTCGACCTTGCCGATGGGGCCGTGGCGTTGCTTGGCGACGAGGACTTCGGCGACGTTTCGAACGTTGTTAAGACGTTGTTCCCAGCGGTCCCTCTTTTCAATGAAGTGGTCGTCTTTTTCATCCGGGCGCTGCATGGGTTCTGACCGATCTAGATAATATTCTTCCCGGAAGATGAAACTCACGATGTCTGCATCCTGTTCGATGGAGCCTGATTCCCGGAGGTCGGAGAGCTGAGGGCGTTTGTCTTCGCGCTGCTCGACCGCTCGAGATAGCTGTGACAAGGCGATCACCGGAACTTCCAATTCTTTTGCAAGGGTCTTGAGCCCTCGCGTAATTTCAGAAACTTCGTTTACCCGCCCGTCGTTGCGCGATGTTGGATTACCCGCAATAAGCTGGAGATAATCGACAACGATCAGTCCCAATTTATGTTGGCGCTTAAGCCGTCGTGCCCGCGTTCGAAGCGCACTAACAGTAAGCGCCGGCGTATCGTCGATATAGAACGGCGTTTTATAGAGTTGTTGGCTGCCAACGACCAAGCGTGAAAATTCGTCATTAGACAGTTCGCCCTTGCGCATGCGATCAGACGAAATATTGGTTTGTTCTGAAATAATCCGCGCGGCCAATTGCTCAGCCGACATTTCTAGGGAGAAAAATCCGACGACAGCGCCTTCTTCGCCGTTGGATTGAAGATAGGAATAGGCAGCGTTATACGCGATGTTGGTGGCGAGTGCAGTCTTGCCCATAGAAGGGCGCCCAGCGAGGATAATTAAGTCAGACGGATGAAGGCCGCCCAGCATCTTGTCCAAATCAATCAATCCAGTGGTAACGCCCGCAAGAGCCCCTTCTCGTTTGTGGGCGGCTTGGGCCAATTCAATGGTTGCCAAAACGGAGGCTTTAAATTCTTGGAACCCGCCTTCGTATTCGCCGGATGTCGCGAGATCATAAAGGCTTTGCTCCGCTGATTCAATTTGCCCCGTCGCCGTTTCTTCGACATCACCGCTATAGGCCCTGTTGACCAAGTCTTCGCCCAAGTTGATAAGCTCGCGCTTCAAGTGCAGGTCATAAACGATTTGGCCGTAATGCCCGGCGTTGCCAACGGTGATGACGGATGTCGCTAAATCTACCAAGTAAGCCGGCCCGCCAATCTCGGCCAACAGCTCATCTTGTTCGAAATAACGTTGCAGGGTCACCACGTCGGCGATTTGTCCCTTTTCGACCAGCGTTGTTACCGCCTCAAAAATTCGACCATGTTCGGCAATGGAGAAATGTTCCGGGCGCAAAAATTCGGAGACCTTTTCGTGCGCCCGATTGTTGGCAAAGATCGCGCCAAGCAAAGCTTTTTCAGCTTCTACGTTGTGAGGCGGCGTGCGAAATGTTGAAGCCTGCCCGTCAGATTGGGGGGCATCGTTCGAAGCGAAGGGTGTTACTGTTGTCGGCATGGCCCGAACATTACTTCATAAGTTCTGTGATTACCCCACATGTGCCCTGTGGAACACGGGGAGAAGATCATTCTTCTGTGGGTAAGAATTATAACGCCAGCCGGAACGATGACATAGCGTTAGGCGTGTTGCTCAGCGTCCTTCGAGACGCGCTCTGGTGAGCGCTCCTCAGGATGAGGGGTGTATATGTGTATGATATTAAATGAATATTTTAACATCCTCATCCTGAGGAGACTGCAAAGCAGTCGTCTCGAAGGACGCTCGGCGGTTTAATGTTGGTGAGTTAGGTATCGTTCCTAAACCGCGCAAATCCCCACATTTATGCGAATCGCGCACAAAAAAACGGCGCATCCGGAAGCAATATCGCGAACGCGCCGTTTTAGAACTAACGTCTGATTGATGCCAAATTAGGCGTCTTTTTCTTCGCCAGCGTCGTCTGCTTCTTCTACAGCAGGCTCTTCAGCTGCTTCATCAGTTTCAGCTGAGGCCGTCTCGGCTGCGTCTTCAGCAGGCTCTTCGGCTTCGCCGTCAAAATTCTCTGGCGCAGCGCCTTCGTCAAACACTTCTTCAGCATGGGCTGCTTCTTGTAGGTTTAGTGCCTCTTCTTCGTCTTCACCAAGGACGGCCCGACCAGTTTTCGTCTGGATATCGGCTTCTTCCTGAGTTCGTGCGACGTTCGCAGTGATTTCGATGGCAACCTCAGGGTGCAGATCAACCTGAACCTTATAGACGCCAAGCGCCTTAATGGGGTCAGCAAGGCGAATTTGCGAGCGGGTCACGGTGTTGCCCGCATCGGTCATTGCTGTCGCTATATCGCGGGCGTTAACGGAGCCATAAAGCTGGCCAGCGTCACCTGCTTGGCGAATGAGGATAATGGAAATATCCCCCATTTGCTTGGCAACGCTTTCCGCTTCGGAGCGTTTTTCGAGGTTCGCGGCCTCAAGCTGAGCGCGTTGCGTCTCGAAGTATTTCTTGTTCTCTTCGGTTGCCCGGCGCGCTTTCTTTTGCGGCAGCAGGTAATTGCGTGCAAAGCCTGATTTGACGTTCACGACTTCGCCCATCTGACCCAAGTTTTCAATTCTTTCTAAAAGAATGACATCCATCACTCGTTCTCCTCGTTCCTGCTCAACGCTGGTAAGCGCTGGCGTAGGTTATACCATTGTTCGACAATACCAACACCGGCAACCACAATCGCCGCCCAGCTGGACATTAATAAAGCCACATACGTCCCCACAAGCATCGCCGTGGGGAAATTAACAAAACGCGCCACCGAATGAATGATCGCAAGCCCTAGAAAAAAGAAAGGCGTGGCCGTGATCATCGCAAGATTGCGCCCCATATACTCCAAATCTCCACTACCGATCAATGCTAGGAATGCAGATCCAACTACAAACCATGAAATCCAGTCCGGTAATGTCAGCCCTCTATAAGAAGGCGTCGGTCTTAAATTTTTTCCCAGCTTCTTAGCCAGTCTTTGTGCCAGCACGCCATTGGCGGCAATCATGAATATCCATGACGTTCCCAGTGCCCCCGGGAATATCGCGGCCAACCCACTGACAATGATGGTTCGCCGACCCTCGTCCAGGGCGGGTGCCATCAATGCTAAGGCTTGGCTTAGCTTGCCATATATCTCGTCCTCAATTCCCGTCTCCGATCCGAAGACGGTAAACACGGCGATCATAAACAATCCCGCCGCCAAGACCGCTAACCAACTTACCACGACACCCGCTGAAGCCCATTGAGCGCTTCCGTCAGGTGCTGTTTCCGCACTCAACGCGTACCGAACAAGCAAGACGGCCGGTACCGCATTGATTAACCCATAAAGCCCGGCGTTGAAGGTCGACCCAACCATCCCCGCGATAACAAAGCCAGCCGCCGCAGCGACTGTCGCCATCCGAAGCCCGAGGGTCAGCCCCACCATCATCACAGGCAGTGGCGCCAGATAGGCAAAAACCAAAGCCCCCGGCAATCCCAAGACAATTGTCATGGATGCCACTGCGCTTAGTATGCCACCGCCGACGGCGATGAGGATATCCCGGTGCATCGCCTTCTCCCTGCTGTTTGTTCTAGGTTATAGGGAACCCTGACAGACAGCGTCGATCAATTACCTAACTGACGACGTAGGGAATCAATGCCATGAAACGAGCCCGCTTGATGGCTTTCGCCAGTTCACGTTGTTTCTTAACTGAAACGGCCGTGATTCGACTGGGCACGATTTTTCCACGCTCGGAAACGTAACGCTGCAACAACCGCACGTCTTTATAATCAATCTTGGGAGCGCCCGGTCCGGTAAAAGGACAGGTTTTCTTGCGGCGGAAGAACGGACGGCGCGCGCCGCCTTTGGCGTCATCATCACTCATTACGCGTCTCCTTCTTCTTTAACTTCGGGTGTATCAGCTTCCGCTGCCTCGACCGCGGGTGCTTCATCTGCGGGTGCTTCAGCTGCCGGTGCTTCAGCTGCCGGTGCCTCAGGTTTCGTTTCCCCGGCATCGCGATTTTCATAAGGCTTGTCGCGGCGTGGGCGATCTTCCCGGTTGCCACGGCTCTGCATGATCACAGATGGGCCTTCGGATAATTCATCAAGCCGAAGCGACATATGGCGGAGAACGTCTTCGTTCAGCCCCATTTGGCGTTCCATCTCGTGCAATGCGGCAGCAGGTGCATCGATATTCATCAGGACATAATGTCCCTTGCGGTTCTTCTTGATCTTATAAGCAAGACCCCTAAGACCCCAGTTTTCCCGGCTGGCAACTTTGCCGCCTTCGTCTTCGATGACTTTGGTGAAACCGTCGGCAAGTGCTTCGACTTGTTCCGCGGTGATATCCTGACGTGCGATAAACACGTTCTCATAGTATGACAAAATTTGTCTCCCTTCGGATTTTCTCAACCCATATTTATGCGGGCATAGCCAAGCCAGTCCTGGCAGAGAGTGAAGGGCGCGAAATATACATATATTTTCTCGCCATGCAAGGGCCCCTTAAAAGGCGGCACACTAAACTTGACAGAAGCCGTTCAGCCGCTATCACTGCCGCTATCACTACACGAATTTTTGGTGTAATTAATGAGGCTCTAAATTAGAGTTGTTTCAAGGGTATAGAATGACAAAAGCATTTGTATTTCCGGGCCAGGGTTCTCAGGCTGTCGGTATGGGTAAAGAACTGGCCGAAGCGTTTGCGCCAGCTCGCGAAGTATTTGAAGAGGTCGACGAGGCTCTTAAACAAAAGCTAACAAAGTTAATGTTTGAAGGCCCGGAAGAAGACCTCACCCTAACCGAAAACGCCCAACCAGCGCTGATGGCGGTCAGCTTGGCCTGTGTTCGGGTTCTACAAAAAGAGGGCGGGGTGGATTTTGCCACAGATGCGCAATTCGTTGCGGGGCATTCGCTGGGTGAATACTCGGCGCTGGCTGCTGCGGGAACGTTTGAACTGGCTGATACGGCACGATTGCTGAAGACGCGTGGACAAGCCATGCAGGCCGCTGTGCCTGTGGGCGAAGGGGCGATGGCGGCACTCCTGGGATTGGAATTAGAAGATGCCCAGGCTGTTGCCGAGGAAGCCGCTCAGGGCGAAATCTGCACGGCAGCGAATGACAATGCTTCAGGGCAGGTGGTTTTAAGTGGCAATCGCGCCGCCGTCGAACGGGCGATTGAGATTGCTTCGGAACGTGGCGCACGCCGAAGTGTATTGCTGCCGGTAAGTGCACCTTTCCATTGTGCCCTGATGGCACCGGCAGCGGATGTCATGGCTGAAGCTTTGGCGGATGTGAAAATGGTGGCACCTGCGGTTCCCCTGATTGCCAATGTTACCGCTTCTGCTCAAAATGACGTCAACGAAATTCGACAACTGCTTGTGGAGCAAGTCACCGGCATGGTGCGCTGGCGCGAAAGTGTTCTTTATATGAAAGAAAACGGTGTCGATACATTGGTCGAGATTGGTGCGGGCAAGGTTCTGACCGGGCTGGCACGCCGCATTGATCGTGACCTAAGTGGTGTTGCGGTTGGAACGCCTGAGGGTATAGAGGCTTTTCTCGCCTAAAATTAAAGACCGAAAGGAATAAAGCTATGTTCAACCTGGCAGGCAAAAATGCACTGGTGACCGGAGCATCCGGCGGAATCGGTGGAGAGATTGCTAGGGTGCTGCACGCTCAAGGTGCGACCGTGACGCTCAGTGGGACCCGGGTTGACGCGCTGGAAGCCTTGGCCAAGAACCTGGGGGATCGCACGCATGTGGTTGCTGCTCGCTTAGGCGAAGACGGTGCGGCTGAGACCTTGGCCAAAGAAGCGGCTGAGGCCATGGGAAGTGTTGATATACTGGTTAACAATGCCGGTCTAACCCGTGATGGATTGGCCATGCGAATGAAGGACGAAGATTGGCAGCAAGTCATAGACGTCAATTTGACGGCATCATTCCAGCTTATCCGGACCTGTCTGCGCGGCATGATGAAGGCGCGCTGGGGACGGATCATTTCAATCTCATCAGTCGTCGGCGTGATGGGCAATCCAGGTCAGATAAACTATGTCGCGTCCAAGGCGGGCATGATCGGCATGTCCAAGTCCCTGGCCCAAGAAGTCGCCAATCGGGGGATTACTGTTAACTGTGTTGCCCCGGGATTTATTGAATCGCCGATGACAGAAGCCCTCAACGACGATCAAAAAGAAAAAATCCTTATGGGCATACCAAAGGGTACGATGGGAACGCCACAGGATGTCGCCAATAGTGTACTTTATCTGGCGAGCGATGAAGCTGCTTATGTCACCGGCCAGACTTTGCATGTTAATGGCGGGATGGCTATGATTTGAGAACTGCTTGTTCTGAGCACTGGTCATCGTGAAAAAAGTATGATACGAAGCGGTGAAAATCACCACACCGTAGCGGTGCATTACGCTGAAAGTGGTGCTAAGTATTTGAATATCAACAGTTTCTTAGTTGGGGAAAGAGTAATATGAGTGATGTCGCCGAGCGCGTAAAAAAGATCGTTGTTGAACACCTTGGCGTTGATGAAGCTAAAGTCGTTGATAACGCGAGCTTTATCGATGATCTTGGAGCGGACAGTCTCGACACGGTCGAGCTTGTGATGGCGTTCGAAGAAGAATTCAACTGCGAAATCCCCGATGATGCGGCGGAAAACATTTTGACCGTCAAAAACGCCATCGATTTCATTGATTCGCAAAGCTAAGCGAAGAGGCCATAGTGTGAGCAATGGGCCGGAATTGTCGTTTTAAGCAAAACTGGCTTACCACGGTCTCATTTTCCAAGCAGTCTTAAAATCTACAGGTTGTCATGAAACGCGTAGTCGTTACCGGAATCGGTCTTGTGACCCCCTTGGGGTGCGGCGTTGATCACGTCTGGAATCGTTTGCTTAAGGGCGATTCGGGCATACGTGCCATCGAATCGTTCGATGTCTCCGATTTACCGGCGAAAATCGGCGGAGAGGTTCCCCGTGGGGAAACTGCTGACGGGTTGTTCAATGCTGACGACTGGGTTCCGCCGAAGGACCAGCGCCGCATGGACGCGTTTATCCAGTATGGCATGGGTGCCGCACAGATGGCGGTTCAAGATTCTGGGTGGATGCCCGAAGACGATGAAAGCCGGTGCCGCACAGGCGTGTTAATTGGTGCCGGGATCGGCGGACTGCCGGAAATTTCAAAGAGTGCAAAAATTGTCGAAGATCGGAATGTGCGGAAGCTCAGTCCCTTCTTCATCCCTGCCAGCTTGATTAATTTGGTCTCAGGTCATGTCTCCATCAAGTATGGATTTAAAGGGCCGTGCCACGCGGTTGTTACAGCATGTTCCAGTGGTGCTCACGCGATTGGCGATGCGGCGCGTATGATTATGCTGGATGATGCCGATGTCATGGTTGCCGGCGGTGCAGAAGCTGCCATGTGCCGGCTCGGCGTTGCTGGGTTTGCCCAAGCGCGGGCACTATCGACGAATTTCAATGACACACCAGAAAAAGCATCTCGCCCTTGGGACCAAGACCGGGATGGATTTGTCATGGGCGATGGCTCCGGCATCGTTGTGCTGGAAGAATTGGAGCACGCGAAAAAGCGTGGTGCGAAGATTTATGCTGAACTTATCGGCTACGGCATGTCAGGCGATGCGAATCACATCACCGCACCGGCGAGCGATGGCAACGGCGCGTTTCGCTGCATGACGATGGCGATGAAGCGGGCTGAATTGAACCCGGAAGATGTCGACTACGTCAATGCGCATGGGACGTCTACGCCGCTGGGTGATTCCATTGAACTTGGTGCTGTCAAACGTCTGTTCGGTGATGCGGCGTATAAACTGTCGATGTCTTCGACCAAGTCTGCAATCGGTCACCTTCTTGGGGCTGCCGGTGCTGTTGAGGCAATTTTCTCTATCTTGGCGATGAACAATAGTATCGTACCGCCGACCTTGAATTTGGATAATCCATCGGAAGGCTGCGATCTTGATTTGGTTCCTCATACGGCCAAAGAACGCCCGGTTCGCGCCATTCTGTCCAATTCATTTGGATTTGGCGGGACAAACGCGTCACTCGTCTTCACTTCCCATTCCTAATTAGATTAGGATAATGCGGCATGAGCCGCTCTGTACGCATCTTCGCAACTTTATTTATCCTCCTGCTCATCGGCGGAGGCATGGCTGGTGGTTTATTTGCCTTCGGCTATGCACAGTTTGTGAAACCAGGCCCTCTTCAAGTCCCGGCAACCGTGGTTATTGCCAAGGGCGCGGGATTAGAATCCATCGCCGATCAATTGCACCGAGACGGCATCTTGCAATACCCCTTGGTATTTCGTCTGGGAGCCCGTCTGACAGAGGCGGATAAGCGACTCAAAGCAGGAGAATATGTCTTCCCACGCGGTGTAACGCCACAGGGTATATTGGTTCTTCTGCAAAGTGGTAAAACCGTGGTACGCCGCTTGACCATGGCGGAAGGGCTGACCTCTTTTGAAGTTATAAAAAGGCTGAACGCGGTAGAAGGATTGTCAGGGAAGGCAGACTTTTCACCTGAAGGATCCTTGCTGCCGGAAACGTATCATTTCTCACTTGGTGACAGCCGTCAAAAACTTGCCGACCGTATGAGCGCCGATATGCAGCGCGCGCTGAATTTGCTTTGGATGAGTAGAGAAGCAGACCTGCCGCTAAAATCTCCTGAGGAGGCCCTTATTCTGGCGTCCATCGTGGAAAAAGAAACTGGAGTCGCCAGCGAGCGGGACCGAGTTGCCGGTGTTTTCATCAATCGCTTGCGCCGTGGTATGAAATTACAATCCGACCCGACCGTCGTTTATGGAATTTCCCTGGGGAAGAGAGCTTTAGGAAGACCTCTTACTCGCACTGATTTAAAAAATCCCACGCCTTATAATACCTACACAATTGACGCTCTACCGCCGGACCCCATTACCAATCCCGGCCGTGCCGCCATCGAAGCAGTCCTGCATCCTGCCCGAACAGAAGAGCTTTACTTCGTCGCCGATGGCTCAGGCGGCCACGCCTTTGCCAAAACCCTGTCAGAACACAATCGCAATGTGGCGCGTTGGCGGAAGATTCAGAGACAAAAATCAAAGTCGGCTAAGTAATTCATTAGCGGAACTCGCTTTCAATCGTTTCGCTTCCAACCCAAATGCGGACTCGCCACGACTCTACCGTGGGCGAATGCTTTTGATCCGTTTCAGTCTTTGGACCGAAGTGACATACGACTAAAACAGGTGCTACGATAACGATCTATCTGGTCGAAATGTTTATCAGGAACAAAGAAGATGAAAACGAAGCCGTTTGTTATTGCGCCGCAGGACTACGGGCGCGCACTTGATGTCGCGGGAACTAAGGTAAATGTGTTGGTATCCAACAAAGAAACGGGCGGCTATGAAGTTACCTTTCAGGAAGGCGAAGAAGGAACTGGCCCGCGGTTACATAGCCACGGCTGGGACGAGGCCTTCTTTGTTTTGAGGGGCACGGCAGAGTTCAAATACTCTGAGGAGACTGTGTTGTGCGAGCCGGGTACGCTAGTTCACCTTCCCGCCGGTACGGCACATGGCTATACGTTCGGACCCGGTGGCGGAGCGGTACTAGAACTTGCTGGTGACGGCAGCAACGCCACGCAGATGTTCACGAACATGGATCGGGAATTTCCACCGGGGCCCCGGGATATAGAAAAAGCGAAGGCGGTTCTCGCAGAGAACGGCGTTACGCAGGAAGTAAATTCTGCCGGGGAGCGTTAGAAGTGCCGTCTTTTGGCTAAATTCAGACCATCTCAACACTATTGATCAATGTCTGCTATGTGGTGGAAACCTAACGATTTTGAATTCCTTAGAAAAGGACCTATTTTTAGGAGCATTTTCTTTGTGGTTACTTTTTCTTTGGTAACCGATTCACAATCGGATCCATAAGCATTGTCGGCAACGCAGACATAAGCCACACGACCGCATACATTAGAAACGGGAAGGCGATCCGGGGTTTGTTGTTGGCCAATCCCATTTTGATGATGTTAGCCGCCTTTGGAGCCGTCATTAAAAGGGGCATGTAAAACTTATTTTTTTCGGTAATTCGGCTTTCCACGAAGCCAGGACAAATTACGGATACCTTGATTCCATCATTACTGAGCGACCCACGCAAGGCTTCGCCATAGGATCTGACAGCGGCTTTGCTGGCACTATAAGCAGGCGCGCTGGGCAGGCCACGAAATCCTGCTAGGGAACTCATTAAAGCCAACTGTCCCCGCTTTCGGCTGATCATTCTTGGAATGATCGGCAGGACTGTGTTTAAGACACCGTCCACATTTGTTGCAAATATTTGTCGCGATAGTTCTTCGTTTTGTGAGTCTGATCCTCCCGAAATACCCGCGTTGGCTACCACCAGATCAAGCGGTGCTTGCGAATCGGCGTCTAATATCCACGTTGCCATGGCGCTTTGATCGGTAACACTTATCGTCTGCTCAAATACTTTTGCGCCTTTTTCTCTGCAGGCCTGAGCGATTTTGATAAGTCTATTTTGATCCCGTCCTGACAGGAAGAGGTCGACGTTCGGTCCCGCGTAAACCAAGGCAAGCGCGGCCCCAATGCCGCTGGATGCGCCGGTAATTAAGATCGATGTCGGATGTTTACTCATACTTCCTTATAGGAGGATCAGAGAAGAAGGGAAACGGCATAGCTTGTTGCGGGAATTGGACACGGTTATAACGGGTAACATAAATTTTTGTTATTAGGGTAAGAACATGCCGGTTTCCAGCATGACAGGGTTCGCCAGGGTTGAAGGTCATACCGATACATTTGCTTGGTCGTGGGAGCTGAAAAGCGTCAACGGCAAAGGTAGGGACTTGCGCTGTCGATTGCCCAACGGGCTCGACCATTTGGAACAACCGGTTCGCGAGCAGGCCGGAAAGCGATTGCAACGCGGAAACGTCTTTCTAAACCTCGCATTGAATTCGACCCAGGATACCAGCGGCTATCAAGTCAATTATGATCAGTTGGAAAAGGTTCTAAAACTGCTGCCGGATTTGGAGTCCCGGATTCCAGAATTATCGCCGCCCAGCTTCGATGGATTGTTGGGGCTCAAGGGGGTTATCGAAACCACCAAAGAGGAACTATCGGACGAGGCTCAAAAAGCTCTGGATGGTTCGGTCCTTGCTGGCTTGGATGAGGCGCTGGAGGCGCTTGTAAAATCCAGAGACATTGAGGGCACGAAGCTTCAAACGGTGTTGGATGCGCAGCTTAATAGCATTGCGGACCTGTGCGAACAGGCCGGTCAATTAGCGGCAACTCAGCCGGCGACCTTAAAGGCGCGGCTACAGGCCCAAGTTTCGGAATTATTGGACGCAGCAGTCCCTTTGCCGGAAGAACAATTGGCGCGGGAAGCCGCATTGTTGGCGGCGAAGGCAGATGTACGAGAGGAATTAGACCGCCTTGCGGCCCACGTGGATGCAGCACGGGAACTGCTTGCATCTGGTGAAGCGGTCGGCCGTCGTTTGGATTTCTTGTGTCAGGAATTTAACCGTGAAGCCAATACCCTTTGTTCCAAATCGACCGACTTGGAATTAACCCGTGTTGGCTTGGAACTTAAGGCCACAATTGATCAGTTGCGAGAGCAGGTGCAAAACATTGAGTGACGAACTCCAAAAAGATATGGCTGATAAAATTGTTCGACGTGGCCTCATGCTGGTGATGTCATCCCCGTCAGGTGCGGGAAAGACGACGATTTCTAGGGAGTTGATGCGGTTGGATGACAACTTAATCATGTCTGTCTCCGCGACCACGCGTGCGCCGCGTTCAGCGGAGGTTGAAGGAAAAGACTATTTCTTTGTCGATCATGACGGCTTTAAAAATATGCTGGAGGAGAATGAATTTCTGGAACATGCGGAAGTCTTCGGTAACTTTTATGGTACCCCTCGTGGCCCGGTTGAAGCTGCTTTGTCCAAGGGGCAGGATGTATTGTTCGATGTAGACTGGCAGGGAACCCAGCAATTAGAAGAAAGTGCCGGCAAGGACTTGGTCAGTATTTTTATTTTGCCACCATCGACCGCTGAATTGGAACGTAGGTTGACGACAAGGGCACAAGATAGTGAGGATGTCGTCCGGAGCCGTATGGCTAAGGCGGCTGACGAAATGAGCCACTTTCAAGAATATCAGTATGTTATCGTAAACCATGATGTGTCTGAAAGCGTTGTCGAGGTTCAGTCGATTTTGCGTGCCGAACGACTGAAGCGAGCACGCCAAATCGGGCTGCACGAATTTGTTACAAATTTGCGCGAAGGCTGATATCAAGTCTCATCAAGTGCCCGTGCCAACGCGCAGAATTGGCTGATTTCAAGTTCTTCCGCACGGGCGGTAGGGTTTATATCCATCGCTTCCAAATTCAAATTGAGAGACTTGAGGCTGGTTCTCAGCATCTTCCGTCGCTGTCCGAAAGCAGCTCGTGTAATTTTTTCCAGCGCCTCCCAGCGGGCAGGTGCCAAGGGTTCAGCCCGTGGTTGCAGGGTAATAACAGAACTCGAAACTTTTGGCGGTGGCGTAAAAGCCTTTGGTGACACATTAAACTCTGACCGCACGTCACACAGCCACTGGGTGATAATGGCGAGCCGACCATAGGCTTTGCTGCCGGGCTGCGCTGCCAGTCTGTCCGCAACTTCTTTTTGAAACATTAGAGTCATGCTCTCCCACTCCCGCGCTTGGCGGAGCCAATTGAGCAGTAGGGGGGTGCCAATGTTGTAGGGCAGATTTGAAACAATTTTTCGCGGCGCTGGGACGAGTTCGGCTAAATTGGTCTCCAGCGCGTCAGCAGCAATAATTTTAAGGCGGCCTGGGTAAGCCTCCTCCAACTCTCGCAAGGCCACCGTGCTGCGTTCATCTTTTTCGATGGCTGTGACAGACACCGCCTCAGACTCGAGCAAAGATCGTGTGAGCCCGCCGGGGCCTGGACCAACCTCCACCACATGCCGTCCTTGTAAGGTCCCTGCTGACCTGGCGATACGCTGGGTCAAGTTGAGGTCGAGCAGAAAATGCTGACCTAGGCTCTTTTTAGCGCGCAGGCCATGGCGAGAAATAACATCGCGGAGGGGGGGCAATAACGTGCTCATTTTACGCCACCAGTCGTCGGCGACGCACCGCCATGTTGGCGGCCAAATTTAGCGCAGAGATCAGACTGCTCTCATTGGCGATTCCCTTTCCGGCGATATCCAGTGCCGTACCATGGTCGGGCGAGGTTCTGACAAATGGTAAACCAAGTGTCACGTTGACCGCTTGGTCAAATTCCAGAGCCTTTATGGGGATGAGTGCTTGGTCATGATACATGCAAATGGCGGCATCGTACGTCTTGCGTAGATCTGGGCTAAACATTGTATCAGGTGGCAGAGGTCCTGTGACTTGTATGGCGTCGTTCGCCAAGGCAGCAATTGCAGGTTCTATTATCGTTGCCTCTTCGTCGCCCATAGCGCCACCCTCTCCAGCGTGAGGGTTAAGCCCGGCAACGGCGATGCGGGGTTCCGAAATACCAAAATCTCTGCTGAGTGCCCTGTGGGTGACACGGGCCGCGTGAACAATCGCATCTGATGTGAGTTGTTCAAGGGCTTGGCGAAGGCTGACGTGAATGGTTACCGGCACAACCCGTAGATCATGCCCGGCCAACATCATAACAGGCGGAGAATTTGTCTTTGCAAGTGCAGCCAAATATTCGGTGTGGCCCGGATAAGAAAATCCTGCACTGTAAAGAATTTCTTTTTGAATTGGATTGGTGACGATGCCGCCAGCGTCTCCGGCCAGAGTGAGACGGACCGCTGTTTCAATCGACTCCAAAACAGCTGATGCCGTATCTTTCGTCGGTGTCCCTGGGGTGGTCCTGACGGGTCTACCCACCGGCAAAACCGGCAAGGCATTCAAAAACACATCGGAGGTCTGATCTGGCGTGTCGATAACCGTGATCGGAACTTCAATACCAAATTCTTGCGAGAGATCAGTCAGTCGATCTGGATCATCGATAACAAAAAATGGCGCCCCTAATTCCTTGCGCAGCAGCCACGCTTTGAGCGTTACTTCGCCGCCAATTCCAGCGGGTTCCCCCATGCTTAATGCGAGAGGTCGTGCATTATCCCCGGAGCCCGGGGTATGCGGCGTCATAGCCGAATATCGACGAATGCTTGCCGGCGCAGATCACGAAGGTAACGTTGCGCCATCCGCCCAAGTCGCTGGTTGAGCAATTGTCCCTTAACCTGCTTGCGAATTGTCAGCTTGGTGTTTTTCTTTTTTTTGCCAAGCTTATTGCACAGCATGTAGATCGCGATGCCGTTGGTCTTTTTAATGAGTTCAGTGCTTTCGTTAATTTTAAGTTTGGCAACCAGAGGGACCAAGTCTGGTGCTAAACTTGATAACTTGATCTTGTTTATATTCAGCGAAGTCGAGCCAACTTTTTTTCCATATTGTTCCAAGTTCTTGCACGTCTTTGATTGAGCTTTGGCATCCTTCGCAATTTTTAATTTTTGTGCAACGTCCAGCTCTGACGGGTTTGAGGGCAAGGGCAGGTAGAATTGATGCACCGATACAATTGGATCAACGTTTTTGTTTTCTTCTTGCGGCTTTCTTTGGCTATGAAGCAGTAAAATGAAATATCCATTTTTGGTTCTAATTGGTTGTGATATTTGACCCGGCCGCATGTTTGCTATTGCGGCATCAATATTAGGGTCTAATTGCCCCGCCCGAAGCCAGCCCCGATCACCGCCGCGATTAGCCGTTGGGCTCTTCGAATAGTTTTTAGCAAGCGCCTGAAAACTGGCACCTTGCTCTAACTGTTGGACAATAGACGTCGCTTGATTGGCGATTTGGGTTTCTCTGTCAGGATTGTCGACGGGCAGGAATATCTCCATGATCCGGTGCTCAGGTCGTCCCTTATTGAGCTCAATTTGACGGATGCGGTCTTTTATTTCCTCTTCACCGATCTTAACCCTGAAACCCAAAACTCGGTTTATCACCTTGTTCCAAGCTATATCAGCATTAAACTGACCATTGAGGACGTTCTGACTCAGCCCAGCCCGACTGACGAAACGGGACAGTCCCCCTTTAGGGAAATTCAATTGCCCTTCGACGAACCTAATATGACGCTGTAATTCTGCTTGGGAGGCCTTAATGCCAAGCCGCTTCGCCTCTTGTAGTTTTAGCTTCTCATCAATGAGGCGATCTAAAACTTTTTTTGTAAACCGTTGCCGAGTTTCCGCATCGTTCCGGCCATTGGTCGTAATGATATTCCAGGAAATACGACTTTGTAGATCGTAGGCAGAAATAATTTCTTCATTGACCACCGCCGCAATGCCAAGGGTCTGCGCCGCCACCAGATTTGAAGGCAGACTCCCGACCAACAATAAAACGAAAACGATCCCTGATTTCATAGCGACCAAATGTCTCGCTGAATTCCAGATATTCACGATATTATAATACCTCTATGACTTGAATTCTGCAATTCCCGTGTCTTCTTGTCTGTGGGGCGAGGCTCGCCTTAGTATTACTCACCAAGTGATGTTCCTGTTTGTACGGCTCCGAGTGTTTTTAAGGTCACTCTGAAGGTTATCGAATCCGTTGGCGTCAAATCACGATCCTCAAAAAACGTTCGAGATAAATTCGTTGCGATCAAACAGCACTCGTTTTCATAGGATACGTTAAGATTTGCAGCGCGCATCTGTCCTCCCCCTGCCAAATCACGAACAGCGGATGCAGACGTTCGCCAGTTTCGGTTTAACTGCGATGAAATATTCATACTAATTTCTTCGCGGGAAGAAAATTCATCATCTTCTTGGCGGTCGAGAAACAGATAATTTGCCCCTACACGAAATAGCGGTGCGCCGAAAGTAAATTCAATCTCGTTTCTAGCCGGAGATAAATTTTCTTTACTAATGCGTGTGCGGTAGGTGAGATCGACGAGCTTTATTGGCTTGACCTGGACTCGGGCAACAATATCAGAGAAATGATCTTCAAGTCCGGAAAGCGCGGCGAACGTGTTGTCACGCCTGACTCGGTAGCTCTGTCCAATCAGGAATCCCGTACTTCCCCCGTCACGACCATATATATCCCACTTAAGGCCATAGTTAATTCGAGGGCCACTTTCAACTCTGTCGAGACCGGAGAAGCGGCTGCTTCGAAATAGGTTGGTGTCATCAAATTCGAAATCGACACTGTCTTCGTTAGGAATTTTCCCCGTATTCCCGCCATAAGGGCTGAGGACCACCGATGCGATAGGTTCAATTACCTGATGCCCTGAACCCTGTTGTCTGACGAATGGGTGCCGCCAGCTGAGCGTTAATTCCGGCAAAAGACGGCCGGAGAATCCAGTAAAATCCTCAGGCGCGTCGGAACGCGGAAGTTGACCGACGTTGTAAAAATCTCCAAGCATTTTGGCGGACAGCTTGAAAGCGTCCCCAAAGCTTGTAAAAAAGGGAACTTCCCATCCGCCGCGAATCGATAGACGTCTCGTATCGTTGCTGCCGGTTCGAGTTAACGCCAATAAGTTTACGTCCAGGACTGTCCGTCCCCCCAGACGGTCGGGCTGTCCGACATGGTTGTAGTCAATAAGCGGTGCGACAAGAGGCGTGGTGCTAAATTTATCGCCTTGTTCAAGTCCTTGGAATGCATAGGCATTGGCCGAAATATAATTTCGCCCCCGAAACCCTTCGGTGAATAGATGGGTCACCAAACTGTCTGGAGATCCTGATGATAACGCGGTGCGATCAGACTCGAAACCATAGCGCCGGATATAGGTGCCATCGATACTTCGGTTGACATCGAAACCCCAACGCCAAGTTTGGTCAATGTCAAAACGTCCCTTGGTCCCCATATGGCCGCGCCATTCATTGTCCAAATTGTAGGTCAAGCTACCGCGGAAATCAATTCGACCGTTTTTAAGGAACTCCCGATATTCAAGGGCGAGAATAGCGCGCTCTTTTGTCGTTATAATCGGTGTAACGGTTAGGTCACTTCGTTTGTTTAGGGCAAAGTAATAGGGAGTTTGAAGGGTTGTTCCCAAATCGGATGAGTTGCCAATTTTGGGGATCAACAGCCCGGACCGGCGTTTTACAGTTGGGTCAGGATGGGCAAAATACGGCGTGTACGCAACTGGAACTCCAAAAATTTCTAACGTTGCGTCACGATATTCAATCCGCTGTTTTGATTTGTCGTGGATAATCCTTACGGCACGTAATTGCCAAAATGGCGGCGCGGTCGGATCTTCTTCACACAAGTTACAAGGCGAATAGACAGCGTTCCTCATTTCAAGAATATTGGCATTCGATCGTCTGGCACCCGTTGCTGCGAATCGGGATTTATCGGCTAGGATCAAGCCAATATCCTCAATAATTCCGTCCTTCATGTCGCCCGTGACTTCTAGTCTCTTGGCGAAGATGACATCGCCGTTGGGCTCTAAAATAGAAACATTTCCTGTTGCGGTTAGAACGTCCGCTTTTTGGTCGTAGGATATATCATCGGCGTACATCAGCCGACCTTCCTGCGAGACCTCGACTTTACCAGTCGCTGTGATGATCTGATTTTTGCGGTCGAAGGTCATTTGATCCGCACTGAAGGAAACGGGCGGCTCTTCATCGGTTGGCGCTGGTGTTTGGGCGAGCGCATTAACGTTGAGAAGGCACAGCAACACGGCAACGGCCGAAAACCGTCTCAAGAATTTTAAAGTATTTTGATTTGCCTGACTCATTTGTTGCCTACCCGTCTTCCAGATGTAGCAACATAGCGAGCCCAAGTAACGTCATAACACCGGATGGCGTCCACGCAGCTAGGATCACGGGAATGCTGTCGGATAGACCAAGTGCAAAAACAACATCCGAGAAAAAATAGAAAACAAACCCGGTTAAGACACCGCCACCAATGATAAATGTCGTGCCGCCACGCCGGGCTTGGCGCAGCGTGAATGTTGCCGCAATCAGGACCATGGCGCACATCAATAGGGGGGCTGCCAGCAGGCTGTGCCAGTGCAGACGATGACGAACGGCAGAAAAGCCCGCTTCCTCAAGAGCTTCAATAAATCCGGGTAACGCCCAAAATGACATGGTTTCGGGCGGCGCAAAACTATCCTGAATTTTATCCATGGTCAGGTCAGTTTCCAGCCAATGTTGTTTTTCGAACTTGGGAGCCTCTTCTGGTGTATTGAGCCAGGCATTGCGCATGTTCCAAAAGCCATCTTCCAGCTTCGCTGATTCGGCGTCTATGCGCCCAACGAAATGATCGGCACCTTTGTAGAGGAACACCACAACTTCTCTGAGTTCAATGTCTCGACCGTGCTGTAGAAAACGCTGGGCATGTAAAACGGATTGTCCCTTTGATCCGGCTTGACGAAGCCATAGCCCCGTTGACGACAACGAAAGCAGGCTTTTTTGCCCCTTTAATAGGGTCGCTTCTAGCTTTTCGTAGCGTGATAAAGTCGCCGATGAAAGAGGGTTGAGAACGGTAACCTTCAAAACGCCCAAGAAAAACGCGAGAAACAAAATCGGGAAAAGAAATTGCCATGCGGATACACCCGCCGCGCGGATGATTTCCAATTCATGACTGCGTGTCAGCCGCCAGAATGCGGTCATTCCTGCAAACAATACGGCGAAGGGGAAAATTTTCTGACCAATGTGAGGAAGCTTTAGCAAGGCCAACTGAATAACATCATTGAACGAGACTTCAGATCTGCTTGCGGTGCGGCGCATCAATTCGATGGTATCAATCATCAGAATCAACAATAAAAATGCCGCGAACAAAACGATAAACGCCACCAAAAAATTGCGTCCGATATAGGATGAAATTATTGTGGACAGGAACATTGTCTATTGTTCCCCCACTGGAATTTGAGCTTCGCCTACAGATTTGGATCGTCGTCCGTGAGGTGACCGCATCATGAAAGTGAATCCTGCGATCACTGGCAAAATCGCAGTAAAATACAAAAACGGAATCAGGCTTAGGTTTTTGGCGCAGAGATTTTCTAAAATCAGCGAAAACCCTTGAAGCCCAATTATGATGGCCACTGCAAGGACAATTCTGCGGGATTGCATGCGGCGGCTGAAACTACCTGATATCAGGCAAGCCAATCCAACGAGTGCAAATCCGAGTACCGTAATTGGCGATGTCAGGCGTTTATGAGCCTCGACGGTAAACTTGCCCACATCAGCGGGGTTCATCAGCTTGTCGCGGTCCAAATTGAAGAGATCGTCAAGCGTTCTCTCTCGTGCCTCGCGAAAGCGTACCTCCGTTTTTTTGGACCTCGTCCCTAAATCAAAAATGTATTTGTCAAAATAAAGGATCGAGAGCCGATTTGTCTTCTTGTCGATGGCTTGCCGATTGCCGGCTTCCATAATCACCCGAGCCCCATTGGGTGATTTTGCAAGCGCCCCGCGTTCGGCCATGATGGTAAAGGGACTTTCCGGCTTTCGGGCATCTTGGACCAGGATGCCATGAAGTTGTCCATCCGGCGTGCGTTCGCGAACATATACGGTGATGTTATTCGAAATGTTATTGAACGCGCCTTCCTGCAACAATACGTGGGAATAGCTAAATCGAATATCCCACTGCATTTCCCGGAACGCCTTATAGGTCTGGGGAACGACGTAAAGATTCAACGCATACCCCATCATCATGACCATTAAGGCCATGATAATGGCTGGTTTAGCGAGGGAAAATTGGCTCAAACCGGAGGCCCGCATGACAGTGAGTTCCCGGTCGTTGATCATTTTGCTGTAGATAAAAACAACCACCGTGAAAAGCGCAATTGGGATAATAATGGTAATGAAATTGGGCAGCAGCAGGGCCGTCAAATAGAGGAACGTGCCCGCAGAAAGCCCTCGGTTGACGATCATCTCGACGAACCGAAGCGACTGGCTCAGCCAGATGACGCACGTCAGCCCGGCGGTCACAAAAATCATGCCCACCAGCAGTTGGCGTAAAACATATATATTCAGTCGTTTCATGAGTGCCCAGATCAAAGCCTACAGCAGGCCAAAATGTGGGAAAAAGTGTAAAGAATCAAGGGTTAACAAAGCGATAACCCAAGCTAAATTTAGCTGTTTTGTTTCAAGGGGTTGGGAAGACCGAAATCGTCAATTTTGTGCCCTTGACCTTCTCAAAAACAAAGAACTACGCTGCGACGTCCGGCTTTCGAACCTGACGACGAATTTTGCTACCTTTTGAAGTTTCGATGACGCTGAGATCGTGGCGTGCCTGCATGGTCAGCCAAAAATCGGGCGCACCGTCGAAATATTCGGCAAGCCGAATGGCCATGTCGGCGGAAACACCGCGCCGCTTGGCAACAATTTCGCCAATGCGAGAAGCATCTGTTCCAAGAGCTTTCGCCAAAGCATTTTTTGACATTCCCAGCGCTTCCAACTCATCGCCAAGAATTTCGCCGGGGTGCGTATGAATTCTCGTCATGCTGCTTTATCCCTTGTGATAGTTAACTATTTCGACATTCTCAAATTTTTTGTCCTCTGCAATTTCAAAGATAATTGCCCAAGGAAGGTTTGATGTTATTGACCATTTTCCCTCAAGATTTCCAGTTAGCTTATGCAATCGATAGCTTGCAAGCCTTGGAAGGTCGGCAAGTGTTGCGGCATCATCTAACAGGTCAAGAACACGAACCGCCCGAGCACCATCCAAGCCTTTGAAACCTTTTGGATTCCCCGTTTCATGTACTCGGCGGGTTTTGGCGTTCTTATACGATTTTAGCACAGAGATAATATATAATGATATGCATTAAACGTAAAGCGTTATATCCATGCTGGGGGCACATCACTTGCATCAGGGAAAACTTTGTCTGAGTTAGTCTACTACGCGCAAAGGGCAAGATGTGACGCTTGGACTGCTCAATGAAAAATATTTTAGACAACGAGGATCGACGGAATTTCGCCGATCCTCAAAATATATCTATTTTCCACGAGTTTCTAGATTAGCGGGATTTACTTCTCGATAAATCCGACCGAATTTTAAGTCTGCAATTCGACCTTGATTTATTCGATAGTCCGACGCGATCTCATGATATTTATCACCTCGAACAATTCTAGCCTTAATTACCGCAATTTCCGTCAAAGAAAGATGCTTCATTTGTTCACTCCTTTTGAAGCGTTTAGGAAAATGAACGGCCGTTCTGAGGGAATGTTATCTAGAAATTAGCCTAATTCATCAAGCGATGAAATTCTTTGAAACCAGGTGTCCTACCATATCTATCAATGGGTTAGATCGCAAATTCCGGAAATTGTGGACAATTTTGCCGCAATTTGATTTTGTTCATCCTGCCATTTTTGGTTAAATCGTGGCCGATCAAAATTAGGTAAATTTAAATAATGAGACGAAATAAGTCGGATTGGCACAAAGGGCCAGGCAATTTCTTTTAAAATAGATCGCCAAACACGATCTGGGTTTTTAATATGCCCTTGCGACGACGTTTGACTTGGAAACCAATAGTCCGATCCACCAAAATCCGAATTACCATACTTGTGAACCCGTTCAAGAATTTTATAAGCAGGCATATCAATTCGATCACATAGCAAATGCCAATATTTCCTCTCTTCCGGTCCAAACGGGTACCATCTATTTTCAAAAATCTGATCCCAACGCGCCGACAGTAATCGAGAAAAAGGCGCCTGCAATTCAAAGCTCAACCGCAAACAACAAAGTTGGGGCCACTTATCATTTTTTCTTCAAGAAATTGAAATAGTTGAATAAAATCATCATGCTTAAGTGAGTTAATAAATTCAGTCTCTTTTGAAAGTTTTCGTTTATATAAATTGGGCGCGTATCCAGGCATACCGTCCAAAATTTCTGGCCCCCTAAGTATACTGACACGTTCAAATATTTGATGAAGTAAGCTCCTCAATGCGCGAGCGTTTGAAGGTCTTACCATTTCAGATGAAAGCACGTTTTCAATATCGTTCCTCGTAATTTTCTTTATTAATTTTCTTTTTAATCGTTCTGGGACATTCGAATGGAATAACTTTTTCATTTGGTAAGTGTATGTGTCGGACCATCCCCTATGTGGGCCATAGAATAAGATAATGTCGGCAGCGCGCTCGAGCGTAATACCCTGGAGTTGTCTAGAAAATTGCTCTCGGTTTTTTTGATCTTCCACATTAATTTGTACTTGCTCGTCATCAGTTGGAATTCGGCCCTTTGCTTGCCCAATTACTTTTCTAGCCCAACTACGTGCGTCATCTAAAAAGAAGCCCATTGGAATGCCATTGGAAAAATCTATGTTGCCATCGGAGAAATTGATATACCAACGCCACCTGTGTGAATTTCTTCCAAATGGATCAAACGTTTTGCGTATAGCCTTTCCTTCTAAGTTGCTTGTACGCACCCCAAATGCCGCACCATCGCCGCGCTTGCTACTCCACAAGCGGATACCGAACCCTCGAATTTTAGTATCTGCAACCCAACGTTCACCCGTCTTAGGGCTAACTAGCTCATTAATAAATTCAGGGGTAAGGGATCGTCTTTCAACCATACCGATAGTATAGCAGGCGCATGGGGGAAATCACTAGATGTGCTGCCGTCGCTCTTGAGCAGACGGAAGCAATGGGGGTAACCCTTATTTCCTAAAAGTGCTCGTCCCGCACATTTTTAAGAGAATTAGCACCCGACTTAACCAACTCCAATATTGCCGGCACCTGAGACACATATTGATCGGCGAAAAATCGGGCGGATAGGATTTTAGCTTCGAGAAATTCTGGGTTGCCGGTTCCTGCATTGGTAAGTTCGAAAGCCTTCGACGCTGCCTTTGCCATCAGCCACCCGCCCATGGTGAGGCCGAGCATTCTGGTGTAATGGACGGCGCCCGCGGCGACATGTTGGGGGGCGGTTGGGTAGGTGGAGATGATCCAATCTGTGGCGTTGCTGAGGGCATTGACGGCGTTAGATAAATGGGCGTTGTCAGAATTGAACCCTTCTAAGTCATCTTTTATAAGCTTTATCAGTGCCTTAACAGACTCTGCATTTTCACGAGCAACTTTTCTGCCGACCAAATCCGCTGCCTGAATACCGTTGGTGCCTTCGTAGATTGCGGTTACGCGGACGTCGCGGAAGTGCTGGGCGGCGCCGGTTTCTTCGATGTATCCCATGCCGCCATGGACTTGAATGCCAAGGTCGGCGACAGCGGCACCGGTGTCGGTGCTCCAGGCTTTTACGACCGGGGTCAGCAAGTCGGCCATCGCTTGGTTGGCTTGGCGAATGTTTTCGTCTGGGTGGCGATGGGCGAAGTCGAGGCAGGAAGCCATGTAATAGGCGACGGCCCGAGTGGCTTCGGTCTGGGTCTTCATTGCCATGAGCATGCGGCGGACATCTGGGTGGCGAATGATGGGGGCGGAGGACACGTTGTCGCTTGCTGCATCGTGGCCTTGAATGCGTTCCTTGGCATAGGCGAGGGCACGCTGATAGGCGCGTTCTGCCACAGCGACACCTTGCAGCCCCACCGACAATCGCGTGTTGTTCATCATCGTGAACATATTTTTGATGCCGTGATTTTCTTCACCGATCAAATAGCCCACAGCCCCGCCATCGTCGCCGAAAGACATCACCGCTGTGGGGCTGGCTTTCAGCCCCAGCTTGTGCTCGATCGAAACGCAGCGAAGGTCATTGCGCTCGCCGAGGCTGGCATCGTCATTTGCCAAGACTTTTGGTACGAGGAAAAGTGAAAGCCCTTTGATACCTTCGGGTCCGTCCGGAGATCGCGCCAAAACCAAATGAACTATGTTGGCCGCCATGTCGTGTTCGCCGTAGGAGATAAATATTTTTTGGCCCGTGATCTTGTAGTGCTCACCGTCGCGGACGGACTTGGTGTTGATTTGCGCAAGGTCTGATCCGGCTTGGGATTCAGTCAGGTTCATTGTCGATGGCCATTCGCCGGAAACCATTTTGGGTAAATAGGTCGTCTTCAACGCATCCGACCCGTGCGCGGTTAGCGCTTCGATGCCGCCTTGGTTCAGCAGCGGACACAAGCCAAAGGACATGTTTGCGCCATGCCAGATTTCTGAAACCGCTGTTGATACCAGCGTCGGCATTCCCTGACCGTCGTAGTCAGTTGGCGCACCAAGGCTGTTCCAACCGGTTTCGACAAACTGGGCATAGGCATTGGCAAAACCATCCGGGGTGCGGACGACGCCGTTTTCAAACGAACATCCTTGTTCGTCGCCAGATTGATTGAGGGGGGCTAAGACTTCCGCGCCGAACTTTCCGGCTTCTTCCAAAATTGCGGAAACAAGATCAGGGGTGGCATCTTCGTAGCCAGGCAGCGCCGCGATTTCCCCTAAGTCGAGCACCTCGTTCATCAAGAACATCTGGTCGGCCAAGGGGGCGGCATAGGTGCTCATTTACAAAACTTTGCCCTAAAGAACTTTACCAGGATTAAAAATATTATTTGGGTCGAGTGTCGATTTTATGTCGCGCATCAAATCTAATTCCACGTCCGATTTGTAGCGGGTCATTTCTTTGCGTCGCAGCACACCGATGCCGTGTTCCGCACTAAAACTTCCGCCCATGTCAGTCACGATATCATAGACGATTTTATTGAAGCGGTCTTGTTCTTTTAGGAACTCTTCACGTGCCATATTGAGCGGATTACAGACATTGAAGTGAATGTTGCCGTCGCCCATGTGACCGAAGGCAATCACCCGAACTTCGTCCATTTCCGCCTCGACTTCGGCTTTTGCGCGGACCAAAAAGTCAGCGACCGATGACACCGGGACCGTGACGTCATGTTTGAAGCTGGGACCGTCTAGACGTTCCGCCTCGGGAATAGTCTCCCGCAAACGCCAAAGATCTTTGGCCTGAGTCTGGCTTGATGCGACCACCGCATTGGTGATGATGCCGTTCTCGAAAGCGGTCCCTAAAAGCCCCTCAAAAGCGTCCTTGAGGCCTTCGTCTTCGCGCGGGCTGGAAAGCTCGATGATGGCATAGTAAGGAGAGATTTCGTCAAACGGATCGGTGGTACCTGGGACGTGTTCTAAGACACCTTCCAAGGCAATTCGGGGGAACATCTCGAATGCGGTAAGGCTATCAGCGAACGCGCTTTGTGCGCGGCTGAACATATCCAGTACATCATGGGGTTCCGAACACGTAACGACCACGGTTTCTTGTTGTTTTGGAAGGGGATAGAGCTTCATCACAGCTGTTGTAATGATCCCAAGCGTGCCTTCCGCACCGATGAATATCTGTTTTAAATCGTAGCCGGTATTATCCTTACGCAATGACCGTAGCCCGTCCCAGATGCGCCCATCCGGCAGCACCACTTCCAGGCCCAATGTCAGGTCTCTTGTGTTGCCGTAACGAAGCACCCCAACCCCCCCTGCATTGGTTGATAGGTTGCCGCCAATCCGACAGCTTCCTTCTGCTCCTAAACTGAGGGGGAACAGGCACCCGGAGTCGGCTGCGGCTTGTTGGATGTCAGCAAGAATCACCCCAGCCTCAACCGTGATGGTTTGGTTGATCGGGTCGATGTTGCGGATGGCATTCATGCGGGAGGTGTCGATGATGATGCCCCCGTCCGGGATACCCCCACCGACCAGACCCGTATTACCCCCATGCGGGACGATAGAGATTCCGTGTTCGTGACAAACCCCAACTACCTTTGCAGTTTCAGCGGTATTGGCGGGACGCACAACTAAATCACAGTTGCCCCGGTACATGCCCCGCTGTTCGACCAAAAAAGGCTCTAAGTCGTCGGATGTATCGACGATCCCTTTGGAACCGACGATGGCTGAAAGTGCGTCTTTGTGTTCTTGAGATATTGTCATGGTGGGTACTTAAATGGCTGATTGGCCGAGCAAACTCAAGCAATTGTCTCAGGCTGGTTTTGCTTCGCTGAGGACTCCCGCCTGAAGTAGCGGGCGGGGGAGTCGCCGAGGCTGCGGCGGAACATGGCGATGAAGGCACTGGGGCTTTCATATCCTAAGTCTAACGCGACTTGGGTGACGGGCTTGTTTGCGGCCAAAAGTTCCAATGCCTTGAGCAAGCGAACCTGCTTTCGCCAGGCACCAAAGGTCAGGCGCGTTTCACTGACAAACAACCGCGACAGTGTCCGCGAACTGGCGCCGCAACTTAACCCCCAGTCTTCAAGCGTGCGGGTGTCGTCGGGATGTTCCAGCAGAACATCGCTGATTCGCTTAATTCGAGAATCTCGGGGCATTGGCAAATGCAGCGGTGCTTGGGGCAGGCGTTCAAGCTGGTCCAGGATCACCCCCATGAACCGTCCATCGGCTCCGGTGACGTCGTACACCGCTGGGATGTCCATGGCATGCAGGATCAGTTCTCGCATCAACGGCGTGATATTCACGGCGCAACAAGATTGGGGTAGGGCGGGCAGGCGTTCCGGTTCAACCAGCAGAGTACGAAGGGCGACATCGCTGGTCGCCATGGTGTCGTGGGCAATGCCGCCTGGCACCCAGAGGGCGCGCTGCGGTGGAATGACCCAGACGCCGTCTTCCGTCCAAACCGTAATCGCACCATCGGCGGGATACAGCAGTTGCCCATGATGGTGGACATGGCGACCGATCCGATGGCCAGCAGAGAAGTCACTGGCCATGGCAACGATGGGGCGCGGTGTGGCCTCCAACGCTTCTACATGGGGAAGTGTTTTAGTATCTGTCATCCGAGAATTTCGTCTTTGTGGCTGTTTCTAGACATTATATGACTGAATAGCGAAAGACTGTCGAGATTAATCCCGGTATTAATAGACGATAAGGTGACGGCAAAAGGATCGATCCCATGGTTAAAAACAAAACTGAATTCTTTTTTATGAACATAGCGCACGCCTATGATCACATGTTTCTGTTGTTCTACGCGACGGTGGTTTTGGCGTTGGGTGACACTTTCCCCAATGAATCCTATGGCGATCTTTTGCTGCCGGCGACCTTTGGGTTCGTCGCCTTTGGGGTGTGTTCGTTACCTGCGGGCTGGCTCGGCGATCACTGGAGCCGGCAAGGTATGATGGTGGTGTTCTTCATCGGCATTGGTGCGGCGTCTATCGTGACTGGCTTTGCTGAGGGATTGTTTCAGATCGGTGTTGGCTTGGCCTTTATCGGTATTTTCGCTGCGATCTATCATCCTGTTGGCATTGCCATGGTGTCGCAAAACGCGATTGAGACGGGGAAAGCCATGGGCATTAATGGCGTGGTTGGAAACTTAGGCCTCGCCGCGGCACCTGTTACGGCTGGGGCTTTGATTCATTTTTATGATTGGCGGATGGCATTTATTGTTCCCGGTGTCGTCTCAATCATCACCGGAATCTTTTACTGGATGAGTTGCCGTCGCTCTGCCGAAGCCCTTGGCAAAAAGAAGGTGGGCGCAAGCTTAACCCTCAGCCGCCGAGACCAAATTTTGGTTGTCTGTGTGATTGCTGTCGCGACTGCGTGCGGCGGAATCATTTTTCATTCGACAACGGTGTCGCTGCCAAAGGTGTTCGATGAGCGGTTGTTAGATTTAGGCCCATCGATGCTGGAAGTTACATGGGTCGTCGCTGGTGTGCTGACATTGGCATCCATAACTCAAGTTATCGTCGGGCATCTGTTGGATAGGTATTCGCTCCGCACAGTCTTTATCGGAACCGTCTCGATCCAAATACCCATGTTGGCCTTGGCGGCCAGTTCCCATAACTGGGCGATGATCGGGGTTGGGGTAATGATGATGGTCGGCGTCTTTGGACAAATTCCGATCACAGATTTCATCATCGCGAAGTACACGGCCAGCGACTGGCGCGCGCGGATGTACTCCTTGAAATACACCTTGTCGTTCTGTGTCTCCATCACGGCCGTGCCACTGGTGGCAAACCTCCGCGATAATACAGGCGGGTTTGATATGGTGTTTTATACACTGTCCGGGTTGGCGGTTCTGGTCTTGTGTGCGGCGTTGGTGGTGCCCGTGCGGAACACAGCGGAGGAGGAGGCGGTGGCGGCAGAGTAAGCTGCTAGCGCCCCAACTGCTGGCGAACCAAATCCAGGTTGGAAACGTCAGGCTTCAACTCTCCAGCGTGAATGCGACGGGTTAGGTCAACAAGGACGTCATTCACCGGCGTTGGCTTGCCTTTCGACTGGCACTCCTCGGCGATCCGACCATTGATCATGTCGATCTCGCTGTATCGACCTTTCAGATTATCTTGTAGAGAAGTCGCAAGCGCGGTCGGACCAACATCGCCGACCATCTTATCGAGCAGGGTTTCGAGCAGCGCGTTGGTGTTCATAACATCATCCTGCTTCAGCCCAAAGACCGGCACAATCTTGTAGCCCAGCAACTGGCCAGCAGCTAATGCTTCTTCGCCGGAGCGCAGAACCAATGATCGCACTTCGTCTGCATACTCTTTCCCATTCAGCTTGAACAGCTGCTCGTTACTAGCGCCGAGAATGCCCTTAACCGCCATTGTCATGGAATTGACCATCAGCTTCATCCACTTGGCTGAAAGTACATCATCGGTAATTCCGACCTTTCCCACGAGGCGGAGAATCTCGGCGGCGTCTTCGACGCGGTCTTCGTGCGCGGGATCGAAAGCACCAAGTCCGAACCAGGTGTTCCCTTGTAAGGTGCTGCGTCTGACTTCTCCGGGATCGAACAATTGTGACGCTAGTTCGACGACGCAGCCGACCGTACGCTCAGGCCCAACAATTTCGGCGATCATTTCCGCCGTCATGCAGTTTTGTACCGCAATCAACAGTCCGTCATCGGCGAGAAAGGGTTCAATAAACTCAGTCAGCCAGCGCGAATCATAAGCCTTCGATGTCAGCAGAACGATATCGAAAGTCTCATTGATCTCGCACATATCACACAGGTGACAGGCTTTTACCTTCACATTATATTCGTCGTCCTTGGTCTTGATCGTCAGGCCGTTTGCCTGCATCGCCGCGACGTGAGCCGGCCATTGATCGATCATAGAAACATCGAGCCCGGCCCGAATTAGGTCTGCTGAAATGCA
This sequence comes from Rhodospirillaceae bacterium, assembly GCA_018660465.1. Taxonomy (NCBI): domain Bacteria; kingdom Pseudomonadati; phylum Pseudomonadota; class Alphaproteobacteria; order Rhodospirillales; family Rhodospirillaceae; species Rhodospirillaceae bacterium. Next base: position 127,852 of record JABJKH010000089.1, on the reverse strand, counting down.
GCTTCCATTTGCGCCCGTCGCGAGCACAGCGATTTTTTTGCTCATTTTCTGGAACCCGACTTATTGTTGTTAGTTGGATATTATAATAGGGGGGACATCTAAAGCCATCCACAGCATTCTCAAATTTATAGATGTTGCATATATCTATAGAAACCCTAGGAATGTTGATGATCGGCTCCGTTTCATTCTCAAAATCTACGTGGGTTCGTTTCATGTTGCGACAAAATCTAGGCGATATCTCGATAGACCGGATTGTCGAATCCGAGAACGCTGATATCGATCCGACGTTTTTCTTTCCTGAAACCAGCGCAGAGGATTGGGAGCCGCATAAATCTTGGCTCAAACCACTGGCGATGCATTCTGAAACTGACATGCTGATCCTGCCGATCCAGTCTTGGTTGGTCCGGACGCGACACCATACGATCTTAGTAGACACTTGCGTTGGCGATGACAAAAAGCGCGAGCGTCATCATTGGCATATGAAGACGGGGGCGACTTTCCTAGCCCGATTGGCTGAAGCCGGTGTTCAGCCGGAAGACGTTGATTTTGTCATGTGTACACATCTGCATGCGGACCATGTCGGGTGGAACACGCGGCTTATTGATGGCCGCTGGGTGCCGACATTTCCAAACGCAAAATATGTTATTTCGAAGAACGAATGGACCTTCTGGGAAGCCGAACACGAACAGACCCCGATGGAGCATTTTGCCGACAGCGTGCTTCCCGTCGTTGCAGCCGACAGGGCGGTCATGGTTGAAAGAGACCATGCCTTGGACGACGAGATATGGTTCGAGCCAACACCCGGCCACACCCCTCATCACATGAGCGTGCGACTCGCATCGAACGGCAATAACGCGGTAATGACCGGGGATGTCATGCACAGTCCGGCACAGTGCGCAGAACCAACTTGGGCCGTGCGTCCGGACTATGACCGAGACTTAGCCCGCCAGACCCGTCGTGCTTTTCTGGAGCGTTATTGTGAGAGTGGGACCCTTGTATGCGCGACTCATTTTGCGTCACCGTCCATGGGAGAAATTACCCGCCACGGTGACGCTTTTCGGTTTAAATATTTAACCGAAGAGTCTTGATTTTTAAGGCGTCGCAGCTCTGCGCAGACGATCATTTATAGCTCGGCCCAGCCCTATCTCTGGAATTGCCATAACAGCGATGCCTTTCGCACTGCTTTCGTCCAGTTCTCTCATCATCGCGAACAGATTGGCCGCAGCTTCGGTTAGGTTGGCCGACGGGCTTAGGTTGAGTGAGGTTGTGGAGGCCTCCGGGCCAAAGCCTAGAAGAGCTTCGCCGTTTTCTGCTTTTGTGGCATTGAGCCGTAGCGGCGTGTTGGGGGCGTAGTGGCGTTCCATCATGCCGGGGGATTTTGGCGCATCCGGGGAACCGCTTGTAGTTTCGAGAGAGGGGAGGGTTTTGGCTAAATCCTCAAATGAAATACCGCCGGGGCGGAGCAGGACTGGAGTAGGCCCTGATACATCAACGACGGTGGATTCTATCCCAACGGTACAGTTTCCCCCATCAAGAATAGCTGCGAGGCGACCGCTCAAGCCATCCATGACGTGGGCGGCGGTGGTCGGGCTGATTTGGCCAGACGGGTTGGCACTTGGCGCGGCGACGGGGCGGTCTGTCGCGCGTAGGAGGTCCTGCGCCGTTTTGTGGTTGGGGACTCTGACGGCGACTGTATCCAAGCCGGCGCTGACCAGCAGAGACACGGCGCAGTCTTTTGTTCTGGGCAGGACGAGAGTTAAGGCGCCGGGCCAGAAGGCTTCGGCGAGGCGGTCGGCATCTGGATTAAAATCAACGATGCGGTGGGCTTCAGCCTTGTCGGCCACGTGGACAATCAACGGGTTAAATTGGGGGCGGTCCTTGGCGGCAAAAATAGCGGCGACGGCGTGGTCGTTGGTCGCGTCCGCACCAAGGCCATAGACAGTTTCCGTCGGAAACGAAACCAGGTCACCTGCGCGCAAGAGTTCTGCCGCAGTGGCGATTCCTTCCGCCGTTGCTGCTAATTCCTGGGTCATGCTTCTGAGTGTTATTCCGCGCCCGTCGCAACAAAATGCGGATTTTCAAACTCGGGTTTGCCATACGGCAGGATGTTGTTCTCCAGATCACGAACTTTGCCACCCGCATAGAATAAAACAGCATGTCCGGCCGCCGTGTCCCATTCCATGGTCCGGCCTAATCTAGGGTAAATATCTGCGTGCCCCGTGGCGATGCGGCAGAATTTTAGAGAACTGCCAGCGGCGGTTTCTTTTTTGATGGTAAACTTCGAAAGATACTCATCCACCTCTGGTGTCTTATGGCTTTTGCTGACCAGGGCAACCAAGCCGTCCGCGGGGGCTTTGCGGGCTGTGACTTGACGGGGTTCACTTTCACCTGCGGCCTGGGCATAGCACCCCATCTGACTGCCCCAATAGGTCGCATTCAGCGCTGGCGCATGGACGATCCCAAGTGCCGGGCGGTTGACGTCGATCAGCGCGATATTGACTGTGAATTCTTTGCTTTTGTTGATGAACTCCTTGGTCCCGTCCAAGGCATCGATCAGCCAGAACGGGCCGCCATCCAACTGAGGGGCGGTGCCGGCTGCAACGGCTTCTTCGCCAATGATGGGGAAGGCATCGGTGATGTTTTTCTTTATATATTCGGTAATCATGGTTTCGGCGATTTGATCCGCCTCCGTCACCGGCGAATTATCCGCTTTGGTATCGACTTTGAAGTCCGAATTATAAATCTTCATGATTTCCACGCCGGCATTTTTGGCGAGGTCCCCAAGCTTATCCAGCATGTCGATGGTAATGTTCAAACTCACAAGCGTTGCTCCTTAGTGATTTTGGGCACAATAGAAAGATCAGCGTGAGGAACCAAGGGTTAATCGGCGGGCAACATTTTCCAAAGAGCGTCGCCGTCTTCTAGGTCAGCAGCGGAAATTTCCTCAGAAATAAAACGCCAAGCCTTTAAATCGCTCGACATAGGCCCGGGTCCCATGCCTGCTTTTTGTTTTAGGTGGGCCAGGAATTGCTGGGCGTCGGGCAATTGCTCCCACACAGACGGCAAGAATAACGAGCGGAGACCCTTGTCTTCGATGATCAGGCCATCAATGCCGGGCCGAAGCTGGCGGAGAAGGTCTTCTTCGTCGGCGACATTCATTAACGTCTGTGGGCTGAGCACGGAGAGCGACAGGTCTAATCCATCCAGTTCTTCGGCGGTCAGATTGGGAAACCGATGGTCATTGAAGGCTGCGTCGTAACCCCGCGCGACGACATCTTCGGCTAAGGAGCGGTGGGCAACGGCGGAACCGATGCAGCCTCTAAGCTTGCCTTCGCGTTTTAGGGTCACAAAGCAAGCGCCTGGGGCCGTGAGTTCAGGCGGGCCGCCGGTGAGATTTACCTTCAAAGGTTCACCATGGGTCAGGCCGTATTGAAGTGAGTCGGCGGCCAGATGTAGAAGCTGTGCACCATACTTATTCAAAAGTTCTTTGGTGTCGTTCTCAAAATTGTCGGCTTTTCCCTTCTGTTCCCAAAATGCCCAGGATCCATAACCGACGACTTTATCCTTGGTGCCTGCCGTGTCGCCGGAATTGCAGACGCCGAGGGTTTTAACCGCCATGCCTTTGTGCTTGGCCAAGGCCAATAGGCCACTGATGGGGATGCGGCCGCAGGCCTGTTCCCGGCTAATGTCGGCATAATTTAAGGTTTCGATGGCACGAGACGTGGCGCCGTCCATCTTCTGTGCTGTGCCGTAGTCCAGATAATGGCTGAGGTCGGAGCTGATAACGATGACTGTTTCCGTACCACCCCATAGGCGATCAAGAACTTGTGCTACCTGTTCCGCATTGGCACTGCCGACGACTAAGGGGACCAAGGTAAAATCATCTAATACTACCTGAAGAAACGGTAGGTGGACCTCAAGACTATGTTCCATTTCATGGGTTGCGTCGAAGACTTGGACTTGAGGAAGATCGAGAATTTTATCGCAGGCCTCACTATCGATGGGTATATCTCCCAAAGGTGTCTGGAATGAATTGACACTCGGAAGCCCAAGGCCCTCCAACGCCACTCGATGGCACGGCCCCAACAGGATGACTCGCTTTATCGTTCCCCGTGCCGGGCGGAGCGTAGCGTAAGCCTCTGCCGCCATAGGGCCTGAATAAATATAGCCTGCATGGGGGGCGATAATGGCTTTTGGTGTGGGGCTGTCTTCGGCGGGAATTCGAGATAAAAAGAACTGAACCGCGGCATCCAATTCCTCTGGATCACCGGGATAAAACTGACCCGCAACTGCTGCCGGGCGAACCGATGTCATCGGTTGTCTCCTGGTTCAAAGTTGGTTTAGATTGTCTAGTCTATCATAACGATTTGGAAAAGGCCCATGGTTCGACTAAGCGATTTACCAGACTATGAAGCGGCGCACCTTCTAGAAAAGGTGTGCGTACCCTTTCCAACGGAGCCCTGGGTCACGGGCCCTCCTTTGAAGGAACGTCGGGTCGCCATGATCACCACTGCCGGCATTCATCTGGCGGGGGAACAAAGCTTTGATTTTCACGACACGGCCTTTCGGGTCATTCCCGGTGATGTTGCAGCGGGAGATATGGTGATGACCCATTCATCCGTGAACTTCGACCGCACTGGGTTTCAGCAAGACCTCAATGTCGCTTTTCCGATAGACCGACTGCGTGAGCTTGAAGAAGCTGGAGAGATCGGCTCGGTTGCTGATTTTCACTATGGATTTATGGGTGCTGGATCGACACCGGACTCCTTCGAACCCACGGCTCGGGAAGTCGCAAGTCTTTTAAAGAAAGACGCAGTCGATGCGGTGATGCTAATCCCCATATGACCTAACTGCACAACCGCCGTGAGCGCGTTAGGACATTATATCGAAGATGAAGGTATCGCGACGACAGGGATCAGTTTGGTTCGGGAACATACTGTAGGGATGCGCCCGCCACGTTTTCTGTGGGTGCCGTTCGAACTGGGTCGGCCCTTGGGTGCGCCCAATAATCCGGATTTCCAAATGAAAGTTCTGCGTGAGAGCTTAGCTTTGTTGGCGTCAGACGAGGGGCCCGTATTGCTTTGTGATTTTGATGAAGACGCCCCTCTAAACGCGGATGAGAACGAAGAAGAGTGCGAGGGCTGGACCTGTCCCGTTAATCTACCCGCACCGCCATCCGATGCGTCGGATCGAGAAACAGCGCTTGTCGCCGAGATGGCAAGCCTGGCCTCATGGTACGATGTTGCCAAACGAAAACGAGGCGGCTCATCGGTTGGTGCAAGCTCGTTGCCAATAGATCAAGCCGCGCGTGCACTGATCGGTTACCTGGAAGGGAACAGGGATAACCCCGTGCCGGAAATTGAATTTGCCGAGGCTCTTAAACTCGCATCAGAAGATATTAAGGCGTGGTATATGGAAGCGGCAACCGCCCAGCCCGGCAGTTCGACAAGCAAACAAATCGCCGACTGGTTCTGGGGAGAGACCACAGTGGGATCAGTCTTCCTGGACTTACATGGTGCGATGGCCGCGAGCGATGACCCGAAAACACAAATTCTGGCGACCAGGTCGTTTATTCCACGAAGTCAGGCTCATCGGCTGAAACAGGACTGAGATTTTAGTCCTGGGTATTCCCACGTGGCTTAACCGCCAAATATTAAGTATTAGTGCGTCATGAGTAATACGGGACCACTCGATGCTTCATCGATTGAGGAACGGCCCTATGGATGGGTGATCGTGTTTGTCGGCACGATCTGTCTGATCTTGGGGTTTGGCGCCAATATATCGGTCTCCGTTCTGATCATGCCGTTAGAACAAGAGTTTTCTTGGACGCGAGCTGAAATCTCGTTTGCCTACACGATGGTGACAATCGGTTGCGGGGCAGGTGGTATTCTGTGGGGTGTTTTGTCCGATAGAATTGGCGCACGTAAAATCGCGTTCCTCGGTGCGTTTGGTTTATCGATCCCGATTATGACGCTGAGTTGGCAAACCGAATTATGGGCGTTTTATCTGCATTACCTATTTATCGGCGGCTTTGGGTTCGCTTGTCTTTTTACGCCGATATTGGCTCTGACCTCACATTGGTTTGACCGGCGCAAGGGCTTGGCACTCGGGATTGTCACGGCGGGCGGTGCTATTGGTCAGGGAGCCGTTCCTTATATTTTGCGGTTGATGATATCCAATTGGGATTGGCGTGATGCGATGCTGTATTTGGGTGTTGGATATTTAGTGATTCTGATCCCCCTGCTGTTTTTTCTTAAACCACCCCCGTTGTTTGGTGACCGACAGAGTGCGCTCACGTCAGGCACGCCGCTTTCAGACAACAATCAATGGGGCGTTCCGCATCGTATATCGTTGTCTTGGGTCTGGTGTGCCGGAATTTTTTGCTGCATCTGCATGGCCGTTCCGATCATTCATCTTGTTCCACTCGGTACTGATCTTGGGCTCGACCCCGAAACCGCGACAAGTGTGCTTGTTGTCTTAATGTTTAGTGGTGTGCCGGGGCGTTTATTCTTCGGTATGCTCGCTGACAGAATTGGCAGTTTGCCAAGCTACGCCATTGCATCATTCGGTCAGACCGCGGTGGTGTTCTGGTTTACCCAAACCCAGTCCCTGCCGATGCTTTATACTTTTGCTGTCTTATTTGGCTTTTCGTATTCTGGTGTTATGACTTGCTTGATCGTCTGCGCTCGTGAAGCAGCTCCCCTGCGCATGACTGGCCTTGCCGTTGCTCTTATCGTCTCAGCGGGTTGGATTGGAATGGGATTAGGCGGGTATCTCGCCGGGTATTTCTATGATGCGACGGGGAATTATGTGATTTCTTATGCTTTTGCGGCTGTCGCTGGAGCAATCAACCTATTAGTCCTGATCGGTCTCATGAAATATCGCCGCCGATACGCGGCAGGTGATGTCGTTAAAATTTAACGCAAGTTATAGATTCGAAGGGCGTTTTCGCGACCGATTTTAGCGGCGATGTCGGGAGGAAGTCGGCTGACCATGGCCCATGTATCGGTATACGATGCCGCCCCTTTTGGTTCTTTGCCGGACGGCCCAACGAATTCGTCGCTTCCTATGACCAAACGGTCCTGATGGTCCGTCATGAGCTTTAACCATTCTGGATGAATATTGGCGTTCGTATCGACAATTCTATTGGGCATGGGGCCACCGCCGCCAACCTGATTGGGGCGGCGTTCCACACGAAGGGCCATAAATAAGTTTTTGTTTTGCCGGAGCAGGCGGTCCAAAAGAACCGGCTTCATTTGACCGACATTGTCCCATCCAACGTGCTGCCAAACAATCCGGGTGATGCGGTTATGGGCAAGCAATTGCTCTAACGATGGAATCGTCGGGGTTAGCTGATCCGGATTTTTATCACATGCTTGTTTTAGGTTCTCAGGCATCGGGGCTGCTGTCTCAATGGCTTCCATATGCAAATCAATTGGCACGTTATTTTTTGCCGCGATGTCGGACAGTTTTAAGAACAAGGGATGATCCGGCAGCGCAAATTTAAACGAATGGCGTTGCGTCATGCACAGGTGATAGGAGATCATTTCGCCAAAGCCACGGGCGCCTGCGGATAACAATTTTTTGGCCTGTGCAACGAACTTACTGGAAATCGACGAAGTCACTTTGTCCGGCGGAGTTTGTAGGATCGTGGACCCAAGGGTTGCGCCACCCGCCATCAGGAACAGTCGGTCCGATTGGCTTCGAACTGCGTCTCGCATCAAATAGAAATCTTCTCCCGGGGTGAGCTTGTTGGAGGGAACAACGACGATCAAAGCTTTCTCGAGACCGAAGCTATCCATCCGCGCGATTAATTTATCCGCGGCCTCTTCCAGTTTCTCGGCTAAATCGGGTCTCTCGTCTCCACCGCCACGGCCGTGCCCAAGGGCGTTATCTAGTCCGATGGGATGAAGATGCATGTGAGTATCGACATAGCGCCAGGAAGCCGACGGCGTGCGGGCTAACTTAGGTGCTGGTGGGAACCTGCCGCCCCCTCTTTGGCCGCTTCTTCCACCGCGGCGCCCTTGGCGACCTTGGCGTAATTCTTGGAGAGTAAGGTAGCCATCACCATTCTGATCAATACGGTCAAAAGCGTGAGGTGGGCCTGGGAATTCATCAGGCGAGAGGCGATCATCGCCATCTGTATCGTTCCGGATGATTGGATTTTGGGCAGTCCCCACCAAAGGGAACCCCGCAACCACGCTAGCGAAAATCAAGGCTGATATAAAAAGGCGTTGCCAATCCTTCATATTCCCTCCGATGATTTGGTGATCGTCGAGAGGAATATGGTACCACAATTAACCGGCACACGGCTTAAAATATGACGAATTTTAGACCAGCAGCCAATAGGACGACTGATAGTATTCGGATCAAATAAACCGATGGAATTGCTAAGGCCCCACCTCTGGAACCGATCAGGCCGCCCAGCATCGCAGCGACTGCCCAAATCGGCACGACTGTCGGCAGTGAATTTAAACTCACTAAATTCCCAGCCAATCCCGCCGCTGAATTGAACAGAATAAAAACCGCTGATAGGGCGGAGGCTTTGCGAATGCCGGCCCATCCAAATTGCAAAAGCACTGGACTCAATAAAACGCCGCCACCAATGCCGGTTAAGCCAGATAAAAAGCCGACAGTTCCGCCCGTGCCCAGTGCGGGCACCTTCGGCAATATCTTATCATTTTCAGAAAACCTGTCAGGCTCGGCCAATGACCGCCAAATAAGATAGCCCGCTGAAAGGATCAGCAGGCCACCCAGAAGCAGGCGGTAAATTTCTTGCGGCAGAACCATTGTACCGCCAACGAAGGCCAGCGGCGCTGACATCAGTAATAATGGCCATGCCTCAGAGAACTTTAGATGCCCGGCTTTATAAAATCGGTAGGTGGTTAGTCCCGCAACTAAGACATTAAGCGCCAGTGCCACAGGCCGCATAACTTCCGGCGGCAACCCAAACAAAGCCATCACTGCCAGATATCCCGTTGCCCCGGCTTGGCCAACAGAAGAATAGAAAACGGCAATTAAGAAAAATAAGCCAGTGATGGTGAGGACGAGATCAAGTTCCAGCGGTCTCTTCCTTCCCTTCCGTCATTCAAATACAACAAACCCTAACGTGGCATCTATGGTTTTACCATATTTGAGACCCATTCGAACCTGATGCCACTTTTTGTGAGCTTTGCTGTCCCAAAAGACGTTACCGCTCGCATAAATTGGGCCTTCTCCTTTGAGGGCATCCAAATTGAGCTGCATCAGGAATTCTTGAACCTCTTTGGTGCCGCGCTCTGACATTAATTTTCCGGTGTGGTCGGCGCCATAATTTTCGACCAACGCCGTTCCTAAAAACCGGCACAGAAAATCGTCTTCGCTTTTTAGATACTCGCTGATAATTATATTCGGCCAATATTTCATAAAAGGTCGCGTTTGAGAGTCGGCGAAGCTCAGCACGCCGTCAGGTGCTGTCGCATTAACCAAGGCGACAAACTCTTGAATTAAAGGATGATTTTGCGCGTTAACGCTCGGAACAACCGTATTATAGCTCACCAATACACTGATCTTTTATTACTTAAATTATAGATTTTATTGACACATCGCGAAACAATGAATTGAAACCGTTATATAATCAATATCTAATATATTTCAAAATGTTTCTGTCATATGACAAAATGTGTGCCGATTGGACACGCGGTGGTTTGACGGCGTTGGGTAATATATAATTCCGACCCATGACAGAGTTTCCAGGTTCAGTATCAGGAAGGCATTGGCATAAGCTGGATGACGGTCGAATTCAGTGCGATGTCTGTCCGCGTGAATGTAAATTAAATGAGGGGCAACGGGCGCTGTGTTTTGTCCGTGCACGCGAAAACGACGAAATCGTTCTGACAACGTATGGCCGCTCAAGCGGATTCTGTATCGATCCTATCAAAAAAAAACCGCTCAACCACTTCCTGCCGGGCACGCCAATCCTGTCGTTTGGCACCGCAGGGTGCAATTTAACGTGCAAATTTTGCCAGAATTACGACATCAGCAAGTCGCGAGAATCTGATCGTCTAATGCATAAGGCGACGCCGGTAATGATTGCAGAGGCGGCAAAACAGTCGGGCTGCAGGAGTGTTGCGTACACATATAATGACCCGGTTATATTTTTGGAATACGCAGTGGATGTGGCCAAGGCGTGTCACGAACGGGAGATTAAAAACGTCGCTGTAACCGCGGGATATATTCAGGGCACGGCGCGTGAGGAATTTTTCCAGCACATGGATGCGGCTAATGTCGATTTGAAATGTTTTACTGAAGATTTTTATCACAAACTTTGTACGGCGCGGTTGGCTCCGGTTCTGGATACACTGAAATATCTGAAGCATGAGACCGATGTCTGGTTCGAAATTACCAACCTTCTAATCCCCGGGGAAAACGATTCGGAAGCGGAACTGGAGGAAATGACTCAATGGATTGTCGAGAATTTAGGCCCTGATGTACCCGTCCATTTCACAGCCTTTCATCCCGACTGGAAAATGCAGGACAAGCCCCGAACGCCGCCAGAGACACTATTTCAGGCATATAACATCGCCCGCAAAAATGGCATTCACTACGTTTACACTGGCAATATTCACGACGAACGCACCGGCAGCAGCTATTGCCATAACTGTTCAAGCAAATTGATTGGCCGCGATTGGCATGAGTTAAAGGCTTGGAATATCAGCTTCGACGGAAATTACCGGGGCAATTGCGCGAAATGTGGTGAGCCTGTCGCCGGGATCTTTGAAAACGAACCCGGTGACTGGGGCCGCAAGCGCGTACCGTTGCGTTTTTCTTAATCACAAGGGCGATTTACCTAAACATTCTTTTCGGCGCATGACATGCGGGTCATGACCTGCTAAACGTTCGCAAAGATAAGGAATTAGCGGCGTATTCAATGTTCAAAAAATGGCTTGGCCTAACCCTAAAGGTATCCGTCTCGGGTGCCCTTATCTGGTTTGTCCTCAGTAAAATAGATCTCTCGTCTGCCAAGGACCGGGCGTTGGATGTTGCGCCGGAAATGCTGTTGTTCGCGACGATGTTGTTTTTGGTTCAGGCAGTGATCGCGGGAGCGCGGTGGAAAGTCGTTCTAAGTGCGATTGGTGCGCCGTTGCCGTTTATTGATTCCTTCAAGATTTATTATATCGGGCTCTTTTTCAATCAGACCCTGCCGTCTTCTGTCGGTGGTGATGCCGTTCGGATGTACATCGCGAAAAGAGCAGGTGTGCCGCTTGGAGCTTCTATTAATAGCGTCCTTCTGGAACGTGGCGCGTTGGTTATTGCTCTGGTGCTGATTGTGACGGCCATGCAGCCGTATTTCATGACCCGGGTTCCAGATGATCAGGAAGGCTTAATTCTTACCTCTGTCGCGGTCTTGTTCGTGCTGATGGTTGTGGGCTTGATCGTGCTGATGAACCTCGACCGACTGCCCTCACGTTACAGCCATTGGCGTGTCGTACGCGGACTTGCAATGCTGGCTTCCGATTCCAGGTTGGTATTCTTAAGCCCTCAATGGGCATCCAAAATTTTGGCTTGGTCCTTGGTTGGCCACGTGAATGTAACGCTGAGTATTTATATTTTGGCACTTGGGCTGAAGTTAGATGTATCGATGTTAGATTGCTTGGCGCTGTTCCCGCCGGTCATGTTAGCGACGACCCTGCCGATTTCCATTGCTGGGTGGGGCGTTCGCGAAGGCGCCATGGTTGCCGCGTTTGGTCTTATTGGTGTATCGCAAGAGGGGGCTGTGGTGCTCTCATTACTGGCGGGAATTTTAGCAATTGTCGCAAGTTTGCCCGGCGGTATTATTTGGCTGATGAGTGGATATCGCCGCAAGGATATTGAAACAGAGACGGCTGCTGTAGAAGCCGACAGTTAACAGCAACAGGTTTGATTGCAAGCGGGACCCGGAGTCCTTAGATTAATTTATTCCATGCCATGCAGGAGATGTAACGGTGCAGAGACTAGAATTTTCGGTTCATGAGTTCATGACCATAATGGGCCACCTGGATTTTAACCGGAAGGGCAAACCGGTTGAAGGTGGATCGTCAGTCTACGATGAATGGTATGACCAGTGGCGCCAATTGGACACTCGGTTGGAATCGCTCGACCCGCTGCCACGGGCAGACATGCTGTTCGACGCAAAGGTCGTCATTAATTCGATCACCGATGCGCAATTGTTCGAAGTGATTGGTGTCGTCCAAGAACAGATCAACATGCACAAAGAACTCATCGATACAGACGACGAAGATGCCGACCCGGAAGACCTGGAAGGTTGGGAAAAGCGTCTGGTTGATCTCGAAAAACTACAAAATAGCAATAACTACGTACAGTAGTTACGCACCTTGGACCTAAGGGGGATTCATGAAAGTCGTATTTGCCAAGCCATCGTTGCCTGAGAAAGGTGTTGTCGTTGTCGGAATATTGGGCGGACGAAAGCTTACCGCCAGTGCGACCGCGCTTGATAAAAGCCTAAAAGGTGCCTTAACACGCGCTGTAAAAGCCAGCACCTTCAAGGGAACCAAAGGTCAGACGCTGACGCTTTTGGCCCCCGGAGATGGCAAAATTAGCCGCATTCTTGCGGTTGGCTTGGGCAAGCCTAAAGAGATCAATGATCTTGGGCTACAGTCCGCAGGGGGCGCGATTTACGCAGCGCTAAACCGGGTCGGTGCGACCACGATTAGTGTTCTGGTTGACGACATTGATGGCTGTTCTTTTAAGGCAGCGGAGCAAGCAGCTGAAATGGCATTTGGATCGCGGCTGCGGTCCTATCGGTTTGATAAGTACCGGACCAAGGAAAAGAAAGAAAACAAGCCGGTTCTGAAAACCATTCAGATCCAATGTGCCGGAAATACCCGCGCAAAAACTTTGTATCAGGCTAAAGATAAAGTCGCGGATGGCGTATTTTTTACGCGCGATTTGGTGTCTGAACCCGCCAACGTGCTTTATCCCGTAACCCTGGCAAAGCAGGCACAAACCCTTTCCAAGTTGGGCATCAAGGTTGAAGTGCTTAACGAAGCGCAGATGGCGAAGCTTGGTATGGGCGCGCTCTTGGGTGTGGGGCAGGGCAGTATCCGTGAGTCCCGTATGGTCGTGATGCAATGGAATGGTGCGGACAAACCTGCCAAAGGCAAGAAAGCAGAAGCCCCCATCGCATTCGTCGGTAAGGGTGTGACGTTTGATACTGGTGGTATTTCGATAAAGCCCTCCGGCGGCATGGAAGACATGAAATGGGATATGGGCGGATCTGGTGTCGTTATTGGATTAATGAAGGCGCTGGCCGGACGTAAAGCCAAGGTCAATGCTGTTGGCGTTGTCGGGCTGGTTGAGAACATGCCGGGTGGCAATGCTCAGCGTCCCGGTGATATTGTTACCTCAATGTCGGGCCAGACCATCGAAGTTTTGAACACAGATGCCGAAGGGCGGTTGGTCCTGGCCGATGCGCTTTGGTACACCAAGGAACGCTTTAAGCCGAAGTTCATGGTCAACTTGGCAACGTTGACCGGTGCGATCATCGTTTGTCTTGGCGGTGAAATGGCGGGCTTGTTTTCCAACAATGATCGATTGTCCGAACGTTTGACCGAAGCCGGCAAGAAGGTCGATGAAAACCTTTGGCGGATGCCGCTGGGCGACGCCTATGACAAGATGATCAACTCTGACGCTGCGGATATGAAAAATATTGGCGCAGGTCGGGGAGCAGGCAGCACGACGGCTGCGCAGTTCCTGCAACGATTTGTAGATAAAACCCCGTGGGCGCACCTGGATATCGCCGGCGTCACATGGTCCAAGGCCGAGAAGCCGACAGTACCCAAGGGTGGAACTGGCTTCGGGGTCCGGTTGTTGGACCGGCTGGTGGCTGATTACTACGAGAAAAAGTAGCGGCGGCGCGGGTAGGATGACTTCTGTTGCATTCTATCACTTACAGAAATGGCCCCTCGACCGGGCCTTGCCCAAGCTCTTGGAAAAAACCGTTGAGGCTGGCAAGCGCGCTATCGTCATGGCCGGCTCAGATGACAAGATTGAAGCGCTGAACGGTCTTCTATGGACCTATGAAAACGATTCCTGGCTGCCGCATGGCAGCCGCAAAGATGGCGCGCCGGAAGACCAACCCGTCTGGCTGACGACGAATGACGAAAACCCTAACCAATCCCAATTCCTATTCCTAACAGACGGCGCATCGTCGGATCATGTCGGAGAATTCGAGCGCTGTTTCGAGTTGTTTGATGGCGAAGATGATGCCGCTGTCAGTGCCGCCCGCGAACACTGGAAGACGTACAAGGACGCCGGGTATGATCTGACCTATTGGCAGCAAACAGACCGCGGCGGCTGGGAAGAGAAGGCGGGGGCATGACTTACAAAGATGAAAAGGCAGAAGTCTACAAAGGCCATCGTGAGCGCAGTGCGACGGAGATCAAGAAAAAACACCTTCGCCAGTTTGATCAGGAATTTTTATCGCTTACCGGCGCGAACGTTGCCATGTCAGTTCTCGAAATCGGCTGTGGGGCCGGGCAATTTCTACGGTACTTAAAAGCACGCGGGTTTAGCGATACCGTCGGCGTGGACTACGACGAAAATTTGGCTGAAGTTTTAAGTGACATCGAAGGTTGTGAATTCGTTTGTGCGGATGCCAACGACTACGTGGCCAAAGTCTCAGGTGCCAGGACGTTTGATCGCATCGTTCTGTTCGATATTCTTGAGCACATGGAACTCGACGACGCCATTCAGCTGCTAAAGGGACTGCGTTCGATTCTTAGCAAGGGCGGAAAAGTATTACTCCGCATGCCAAACGTTTCGTCACCTTGGGGTCAGCGAATGTTTTACGGCTCCTTTGATCACGTCACACCCTACACGCCGGACCGGGTGAAGGAACTCGCCTTTATGACCGGCTATACGTGCTTGAATGTGGTTGGGCAGACGACGGGGAAATGGCGGAAGCGGGTTCTGGAGAATGCGCTGCATGGCATATTGAACCGCGTCCTGACCTACCACCCGCAAATTTGGCAGGCGAACTTGCTATGCGTTTTTGAACTCAAAAATAAGGAAGACTGAGAAATGGCAGACCAATGGGCCTTTAACGTAGATGATATGTCACAAGGCATTCAGCGAACCTTATGCGAAGGGATTACAACCCGGGTTTTCCCCGGTGACCACGCCATGCTGTCGGTGGTTCGGATTGAGCCAAATTCTTCTGGCACCTTACATTCTCACCCTGAAGAACAGTGGGGGTATCTGCTCGAAGGATCGCTGATACGTGTTCAGGGTGGCAAGGAAACAGTTATGAATGTCGGTGATTTCTGGCGCTCTCCTCCGAACGTTGAGCATACTGTGCGAACAGGGGATACGGGGGCTGTGGTCTTAGATATTTTCTCGCCGCCCCGGGAAGAATACAAGCAAGCAGGATCCGGGTTTGGTGAGGGGGCAGTAGCCGACTAATCTCGCTTGGACTTTATATCCAAATTAAACGCCAGGATTACGCCCGCAACGCCAACCCCTGCCATAACCAAATAGGCACCGCCGCTAAACATGGCATAAAGCTTCCCGGATGTCGCCAGGCCCATGGCCATGGCGACTCCAGAAACCGCGACAGCATATAGACTTTGTGCTGTGGCAGATCGTTCTGGCGCGACCGTTTCAGATATATAGTGGATCGCCCCTAGGTGTGTTGCACCAAACGTGAAGGCATGAAGCGCTTGAACGACAATAAGCACGCTCAAGTCGTCGCTTAGACCCGTCACTGTCCATCGAATAACAGCGGCGAGACCACCCAAAAGGATAAGCCTGGCAGCCCCCAGTCGGGCGATGAGTTGTGTGCCATAAATGAACAAGATAATTTCCGCAACGACGCCTTCCGCCCATAAGGCCCCGATGACGGTTTCGTTGTAGCCAACGTTTTTCCAATGAATGGTGCCAAAACCATAATAGATCGCATGGGTGGACTGGATCAGGGCACAGGCTGCGATAAACAGAACAAAGCGCCCGTTTGTCAGCATGGTCATAAAGGGCGCTTTGCCCTGTTCTGACTTTTCGACCTTGGTATTGGGAAGAAGCCAACATATGGCAAACACAGCGACCGCGGACCCTAAGATGAGCCAATGGACTGTATCCACGCTTCTGTCGGTCAGAAAGATACCGCCACCGGCGGTCGCAACGATAAACCCGATTGATCCCCATAGCCTGAGACGCCCGTAGTCCAACCCCTTCGCCTTGGCGTTGAGCATGGTCAGACTTTCGCCTAACGGCAGGATCGAGGACCACGCCATAAAAAACAGCGCCGTGACCAGAAGAATACTCCAGAACCCTTCGGCGAATTGAAAAACTGAAAATACGGCCGCCGCACAAAAGGCGAGCACGATCATCAGGCCTTTGCGTTCGCCGCGTCGGTCGGCCAGATGGGCAATCGTTGGACTAACGAAAACTTTCGCGAACACGCCGGAAGCCAGGATGATCCCGATTTCGGTTTCGCTGATGCCCCGATCCTTCAGCCAGAGCGGCCAAAAGGCGCTTACAAATCCAATGAGGATAAAATAGACGCCATAAAATCCTGCAAGACGCCACGTCAATTGGGATTTTGAATGGGGCATCTGGTTCGATTTACGTCGCTTCTTCCAAAGTCGCGGAGGCTTCGAGCCACTTTTCCTCTGCCTTGGAAACGTTAGATTTAATTTCGCCAAGTCGAACTTGGAGCTTCATGAGGTCAGCAGTAGAGCCATTATAAACTTTTGGGTCTGCAAGTTCTGCTTCCAGTTTCGCCTGCTCGGTTTGCAGCTTTTCCATGCGCTGTTCTGCATTTTTTACTGACCTCCGTAATTCAGCGTTGGCTGCCCGCGCTTGGGCTCGGTCGCGACGGGCATTGCGCTTGTTGGCCGAGGTGCCATTCCCTTTTTCCTGGCGACGGGCCGCCCTGCGGCTTTCCAATAGCGACTTTCGATAGTCATCAAGGTCGCCATCGAAGGCCCCGCACGAGCCATTCTCAACGATCCACAGCCGGTCACAAACCAGTTCAATCAAGTTTGCGTCGTGACTCACCAGGATTACCGCCCCCTCATAATCGTTCAGGGCTTCGACTAGGGCTTCGCGAGAATCCACGTCTAAGTGGTTGGTCGGTTCATCTAGCAGCAGGATATGCGGAGAGTGTCGTCCCATGAGGGCAAACAGAAGCCGGGCCTTTTCGCCGCCAGACAAATTACGGACTTCGGTGTTGGCCATGTCTTGGGAAAAACTGAACTGTCCCAAGCGCGCGCGAACTTTTGATTCGGGAAGGTCCGGCAACAACCGGGCCATATGGCTAAAGGCAGTGCCGTTGGCATCCAGCTCTTCGGTCTGGTGCTGGGCAAAATACCCGACCCTGAGTTTGCCGGACTTTCTCAAAGTGCCGGCGGAAGGCTCTAGCCGCTTAGACAAAAGCTTAATAAGAGTCGATTTGCCATTTCCGTTGGCACCTAGAAGCGCGATCCGGTCGTCCATATCAATCCGAAGATTGAGGTTGGTGAGTACCGGGTTGCCGTCTTCATATCCAACTTCTGTGTCTTCCAGGGTTAGAATTGGCGGTGCCAGTGGATCAGGGTTCGGAAACGCGAACGTGCTGGTCTTTTCTTCCATCACAGAAGCGATGGGCTGCATGCGTGCCAGCATCTTAATCCGGCTTTGGGCTTGGCGCGCTTTATTTGCTTGTGCCCTGAAGCGATCAACAAACGATTCAATGTGACGTCTGGCAGCTTGTTGCTTAACCCGCATTTTAGCGTCCAACTCCAAGCGTTCACGCCGGGTTCTCTCAAAGCGGTCATAGTTGCCCGTGTAGCGGACGAGTTTTCGGTGCTCCAAATGGATAATCTCGTCGGTAACTTTGTTGAGCAGAGATCTGTCGTGGCTGATGACGACAAGGGTTCCTTGCCAAGCCGCAAGATATTGCTCCAGCCACAAGACGGCTTCCAAATCCAAGTGATTGGTCGGCTCATCCAGTAACAACAGATCAGGTCTGGCAAACAGGGCGGCGGCCAAGGCTACCCGCATACGCCAACCGCCGGAGAAGTTATCACAGGTCTGTTGCTGTGTCGCTTCGTCGAATCCCAATCCAGCAAGGATGGAAGCTGCACGCGCAGGTGCCGCGTGGGCCTCTATATCTGCCAGACGGGTATGGATTTCACCAATCCGGTGCGGGTCTTGGGTGGTTTCTGCTTCGTCTAACAGGGATTGCCGCTCGGTATCTGCTGCAAGGACCGTATCGATCAAAGAAGTTTTCCCGCCCGGTGCCTCTTGTTGGACCTGGCCAACGCGAGCTCTACCCGACAGTGAAACCGTACCAGAATCTGCGTGAAGTTCCCCTGAGATCAACTTGAACAGGGTTGTCTTTCCGGTACCGTTCCGCCCTACGAGGCCCACCTTGTGGCCCTGAGGGACAGTTGCAGATGCGGTCTCGAATAAGGGCCGCCCGGCGATGCGAAATGTAAGATCAGTGATGTGAAGCATGGGCGGGGTGATAGCACGCTTGTATATGTTGGGAAACAGCGTTGAGAAAATTTACCATAGGATTTGCCAAAGGATTTAGTTGCCACGTCACCATGGTGCGTTTATATAACGCGCCGACCACATTTGGATGCCGGGGGGACTTGGTCAAATATTCTTGTGGTCTTAATAATTAGAACATTGTTATTAAATCATTATTTGGAGTTATCAGAAGAATGGCTGTCGAACGTACGCTCTCGATCATCAAGCCGGATGCAACGGCTCGTAATCTAACTGGTAAGATTAATACGTTTTTTGAAGAGGGCGGACTACGGTTCGTTGCCCAGAAACGCTTGCAGTTGACGAAGGAAATGGCCGAGAAGTTTTACGGCGTTCACTCTGAGCGTTCATTTTTTCCTGAACTGGTTGACTATATGATTTCCGGCCCAGTTGTAGTGCAGGTTTTGGAAGGTGACGGTGCCATCGCACGAAATCGCGAAATTATGGGAGCCACCAACCCGGCAAATGCCGACGAGGGAACAATTCGTAAGGCTGTTGGCGTAGATGTTCAGGAAAATTCCGTTCACGGTTCGGATTCACCGGAAAATGCCGCGATTGAAATCAGTTTCTTTTTCAGTGATACGGAAATTGTCGGATAAGAATCGCTAAATTATAAGATTTGTACTGGATTGAGCCGCTCTAATTTAGGGCGGCTTTTTTCGATTTTGCCCTCCTGCGGCCTTTTTAAATTGAAAATAATGTTATCTTTCTCGAATCTCCGAATCGAACGCTTAATGAAACTGTCGTGAAGCTGTCATAATTATTCAAAAAAATTATTTTCTGATAATTTCCTGCAAATTCTGACAATAATTTGCATAAATTCCTATAATTCTGACGCGTAGCTGACAAAATCACAATTTTTGTAATATTTTAGTTGAATTTTTTAATTTACCTTTTATGTAAGTTAAATAGCACTTCGAGTATATCTATTGGGCAGGGTATTTCGGAGCGCATTTATGCAATCGATGACACAAATTGGGTGATTATTGCTTTGAACATGAGTGCAAAAAATTTTAAAGACCCGCGCCGAGAAGGCGAAGACCGTCGAACTAGAGGCGGCGACCGCAGAGATGATCCAGGGCCTCGTCGCGAGGAGTCTATTGCGACAAAAAATGCCGTATCGCGTTCTGTCCCAACGGCAGCTACAGATCGGCGTACGGAAGGTGCAGCCAGACCGGACCGTTTTGCTCAAGGAAAAGCAAGAATTTCGCGCCGCCATATTTGGGGGCCGACTGCATTGATCGTCATTGTGGTCAGTATGGCTACAGCTGAATTGTCGGGAGGGTATGTTTCGGGCTTTATAGCTGAGCAGCTTTCGGACAGTAACGCTGAGCAGCTCTCGGACAGTAACTATGAAACTACGCGTAACGACGGTGGCTCAAGCCCCTCTTTGAAGGCGCCGGCTCCTCGGATCAAATCCTCTGGTGGTACTTCCGGTCCAGCACCAGGAACCAGTTTGGCCAAAGCTATGGCGATTAAAGAGCCTACGATCAAAGATCTTAAGCGAGTGGATACTTCCTCTTGCCCCCCCATGCCCAAGGTCGCAATTTGGGGGAACCTGACCCACACGCGGGTGATCAATTATGTTGATCGACGACACGATGGGGATTGGACGGTATATCTAGATAAATGGGACAAACAGGCCGGTAAAATTAAAGAAATTTATGATCGGGGCAGTGCCATCAGGATTGGCAAAAATAAGATTAAGATCGAAGGCAAGCAGTTAGCGGAGTATGCCGCACAAGTCCGCCAGCGGGCTAATATTAACCGCTGCCTTTCAAAGCTTGTTGGTACAACCGACTCCTAAAATATATCTAATTCGCCCAAGCAATGCGGAGAATATTGGTCGCTCCCGGCGTGCCGAACGGAACGCCTGCGGTTACCACGACCCGTTGTCCAGGTTTTGCGAACCCTTCTTCAACCGCAACTTTAACCGCTGTATCGACCATCGATTCAAAATCATCCATGGTGTGGGTCTGAACCGGATGAACACCCCAAGTGATGGCAAGCCGCCGTGCTGTCAGCATGTCTGGGGTTAAGCTTAAGATGGGAACTTCTGGGCGTTCACGCGCGCACCGAAAGGTCGTCGAACCACTGGTCGTGAAAGTAACAATTGCTGCGGCGGATACGGTTTTAGCGACTTGGGCAGCGGCTGAGGTAATAGCGTCTTCGGCGGTTGCTTCAGGATTATAGTGTTCGGCGGCAACAATGCGTCGGTACAAGGGATCCCTTTCCGCACTGGTGATAATCCGATCCATCATCTGAACCGATTCCAGTGGAAAGGACCCGGCCGCGGATTCTGCTGACAACATAACCGCGTCGGCTCCATCATAGACTGCAGTTGCGACATCAGAAGCCTCTGCCCGAGTGGGAATAGGGGTATTGACCATGGAATCCAGCATTTGGGTCGCGACGACAACGGGTTTGCCTGAATATCGGCAGGTTCTCACGATCCGTTTTTGTAGGGGAGGCACATCTTCCGGTGGGACTTCGACGCCAAGGTCACCGCGGGCGACCATGATCGCATCAGCTAGGTCGACAATTTCCCAGAGGTCGCGGACAATCGATGGTTTTTCAAGTTTGACCAAGACCGGCGCGCGGCCGCCTATAAGCTTGCGCGCGACGGCGACGTCCTCGGGTCGCTGTACAAAAGATAAGCCGACCCAATCAACGCCCATATCCAGGCCAAATTTTAGGTCTTTGCGATCTTTTTCCGTGACCGGGTCCAAGTCCAAAATTGCACTCGGCACGTTAACACCCTTATTGGCGGATAGGGTGCCGCCGGTCATTACATGGGTTTCAGCAAAGTCGGCACCGCGCGAAGCGACCCGCAGACGAATTTTTCCATCATCCAGCAACAGGTCCATATCTTGTTCCAGGGCCGCAAAAATTTCCGGATGGGGCATGTGCGCCCGGGTTTCGTCGCCCGGGTCTTCGTTTAGATCGAGCCGGAAGTCATTCCCTTGTCTGAGTTCTACAGAATCAGACTTGAATTTTCCGACCCGAAGTTTAGGGCCCTGAAGATCCTGTAGGATGCCAATAGGTCTGGAAAACTTTTTTTCCAAATTGCGAATTATTTTAAAGCGCTCTTTGTGGCCTTCGTGGCTGCCGTGACTGAAATTGAATCGAAAGACATCGACACCGGCCTCAAACAGCTGAGAGATCATTTTCTCATCGGAGCTTGCGGGGCCGAGTGTCGCCAAGATTTTTGTATTTCTATTTCGCAGCATTATTATCCACCGTCACTTTTAGGTCTAACCCTCAGTAAATCTTTACAAATTGACGCCTAAATGACAACACATGGCGACTTTGTTCTAACCAATAGGTTACAATTTCGGGTGGAGGTGTTTTTAGAATTATGACGGAAAAGCCCGAAATATTGGTGATGTGTGTGAACCGCCGCTTTCAATTGGGGCAGCGGTCGTGCGCGGGCAGCGGCAGCGAGGATATTGCCAAAGCCTTAGAACAGGGAATACTCGAACGACAAATAGACATTGAGACGCAGCGCATTGTTTGTCTTGGCCAATGTACCAAGGGACCATCCATGAGATTGGCACCGGGGGGCCGATTTTACTTTGAAATGTCGCTTGATAAAGTCACAGGGCTGCTTGAGGAACTAGAGGCGGAATGCGGCACTCGTGATACGGATGATGATCCTCCGCTACATTTGTTGGGTTCATAAAAATGCCCCGCGAACTCTTCCCCCTAGCTAAGAGTTCGCGAGGCTGTTGCCCACCGTAGCCGGCATGTTGTGGTGGTGGGCGTGTTTGGATTTTAGTGGCAGGTGCTGCCCATAACTGTGTGGATGATCTTGCCCGCAATTAGTAGGCTACCGGCCAAGGTGCAAACTGCAAAAACATCGCTGTAAGGGAGCCAGGTAAATAGATCGGCCCAAAGATACCAAACATCGGTTAACACTGTAAGTAATACGTTCATTTCTACCTCCTATTTCCTCTGGCTGTTCCTCATTTTCATTACGTAATAGTAACGATTTGAGCTTATAGTGACAGTGACCGGGGTCACAGGGCAAAAAAACTTTAAGGAGAAAGCAACATAATGAGTAAAAAACGTGTGCTGATAACGGGGGCTGCTGGATATATCTCGTCTCAGCTTTTGCCCATATTCCGTGATCGTTATGAACTTGTCCTTCTCGATAGTCAGAAACAAGGCCGGGAAGGGGTGATTGAAGATATTATTGAAGTCGATCTGAGCAATCCGGATATCGAGTCATACCGACACCATTTTCAAGGCATCGATGCCGTTGTTCATAATGCCCGGATCAGTCGGCCTGGCCTCAAAAGCAATGCGCCTGTTCAGTGGTTGGACGCCCGCCCGCCCAACAATGTTGATTCGTATTATCCGGAACGGGACAGTCTGGATATGGCGTTCCATGTTTTTAAATTGGCGATGGAGGAAAATATAGGCCGCGTCGTTGTGGCGAGTTCCAACCATGCAACAGATTGGTATGAAAGCACGATACACAGCGGTGAGAAGCGGATGATTGGCCCAGAAACATATCCAAAATCCGATAATTTTTATGGCTGGACGAAGGCCGCGTACGAGCACATGGGTTTTGTGTTCGCCACCGGGCGGTTTGGCAAGGCGGTGGAAAACGTTCACATCCGCATCGGCGCGCCCAGGACGATTGATGGTGAGAAGTTACATTCGAACCCGACGTCGTATCGCCGCAACTTAGGCGCCTATTTTAGCCCACGTGACATGTGCCAGCTCTATATCAAATCCATCGAAACGGTCGATATCAAAAATTCAGACGGTATTCCCCATCAGATTTTTTACGGAATTTCAGATAATACACGTGCGTTCTGGAGCCTTGATAATGCTCGTGAGGTCGTGGGCTATGCACCGGAGGATGATTCTGAGCAGGTGTTTGCTGACGAAATTGAGAAATATTTGACCTAATCAAATTTTTTTTCGTCCGATACTTGCGCCGGAAATTTCGCCAACTATATCAGTTTTGTCGGTACTGGGATGCCTATGAAGGGTCCCAATCTCACCGGCAAAAATAGGAGCCAGGCCATGGTGGCGGGTTCCGAAACTAAAACATATTGCTCGAAAGGAGAATATGTCATGCGTACATTTGATTTCTCACCCCTGTTCCCTTCCACCATCGGTTTTGATCGCTTCCAGCGTGTGTTCGACGAAAGTCTTGAGCGCGCCAATTCGGTGCCGAGTTACCCGCCCTATAATATCGAGGCGGTTGACGAAGACGCTTACCGGATCACCATGGCGGTTGCCGGATTTTCTGAGGACGATTTGGAAGTAACGGTCGAAGCGGATCGTCTAACCGTCAGCGGCAAATCTACTGAGGACACTGCCGATGCCCGCTATCTGCATCGTGGTATCGCAACTCGAGCGTTCCAGCGGTCGTTTGATTTGGCCGATCACCTGAAAGTCATCGGCGGAAATTTGGAGAACGGCGTGCTGACCATTGATCTTGAACGCGAAGTTCCAGAGGAACTGAAACCGCGCAAGATCGAAATCGCCAAAGGTCCGGCGGCATCACTGACCAGTAAAGCGAAAAAGATGCTCGGCGTCGGCGATAAAGAAGCCGCGTAGTTTTTATTCTGAAGCCTCCCAAAACTGGGTGCGTTCCTTTGCAGGGACGCACCCTTTTTTTGCGTGCGCCGAGGGGCGGACGCTTTCCATCAAGGGGTGCTTAGTTTAGATATGGACACCATTTATTTTGAGAAGGTGCCCCGATGAAGGCGATGGTTCTAACCGCGCTCAGCAAGATTGAAGAGCAAGAAATTCCCCAGCCTGTCCCGGCTGACGGTGAGGCATTGGTTCGCGTCACGGGCAGCGGCATCTGCGGAACAGATTTAAAAATATTCGATGGTGGCATGCCGGCTCGGTTGCCGTTGGTCATGGGGCACGAAATCACTGGCGAAATTGTTAAGGGCCACACCGCTAATGGAGCCGGACCTGGAACGAGAGTCGTAATCGATCCCACCTGTGCGTGCGGAACCTGCTTTCATTGCAAAATTGGCCAGACCAATCTTTGCCCCAACAGCCTTTTGATCGGCCGCGAACGAAACGGTGGATTTGCCGAATACATGACAATCCCAGAGACCAATGCCCATTCGATCCCTGACGATGTCGATGATGATGAAGCGGCCTTTATCCAAGTGTTTAGCACGTGCTGGCATGCGCAAATGTTGGCGGAAATTGTGCCGGGCGAAACCGTTGTCGTGACCGGGCTAGGTGTTGCCGGCCAACTTCACGTCCAATTGGCCAAGGCTCTGGGTGCTGGCAAAGTCATTGGCATTACCCGCAGTAAATGGAAGCGTGACATGGCGGAAAAATTTGGCGCTGACCTGACGTTGGCGCCGGATGAAGACACCCCTGAGCGTATCCTTGAAGCGACCGATGGACGCGGGGCTGATCTGGGGATTGAGACAGCCGGTAAGCTCTACACCCTGGCCCAGACCATGGACCTCGTTCGGTTGGGCGGCCGGATACTTCCCTTTGGAATTTATACGGAGAAAGAGGGCAAGCTGCCGTTCTATGATTTCTACTTCAAGGAACTTAAAATCATCAATGCCCGTGCGTCGCTGGCCAATTCATTTCCGGCAAGTACCAAGTTGGTGCGAGATGGCGATATCCAGATAAAACCCTTGATCACACACGTCCTCCCCATGACCGATCTCAATAAGGCCATGGAAATGTTAGCGACCGATGAGCCTGGGCGGATGAAGATGATTATTCGGGCGTCCTTATAGACTCTCCAAATAGGCCACCATCTTTTGGCGCTCTTTTTCATTTGGGAACCGCCCCAACCCAGCCTGCACATTATCGCGCATATGCTTGGGCTTGCTGGTGCCGGGGATCGTGCAGGTGACGGACGGATGGGACAAAACAAATTTTAGAAAGTATTGACCCCAGCTCTT
Source organism: Rhodospirillaceae bacterium (assembly GCA_018660465.1). NCBI lineage: Bacteria > Pseudomonadati > Pseudomonadota > Alphaproteobacteria > Rhodospirillales > Rhodospirillaceae > Rhodospirillaceae bacterium. Next base: position 102,434 of record JABJKH010000089.1, on the reverse strand, counting down.
ACACTGAAAGTCTGCCGCCCAGGGCGGAAGTTTTTGGCCTCTGACAGCGCGGAACAAGCTGCCCCGCTGAAACGGTCGGTTGATGATGACGGCTGTGCCTTTGTCCCGTGCCAAGGGCAGCAGACGCTCTTCCGCCTTACGGGTATCAATGGCGTATTCGGTTTGCACAAAATCGAATTGATTGGAGCCAATGATTGCCGCCAATTCGGCCTGTCCCCAGTCGGTGTAATGGGTGATGCCGATGTAGCGGATCGTGCCTTCTTCCTTCATGCGCCGAAGGGTTTTCAAATGGGTGCGCCAGTCGACCAAATTATGAATTTGGATCAGGTCGATCTTCGGTGTGCGGAGAAGGCGGGCCGACTTTGCCATTTGCTCGATGCCATCTTGACGGCCTTCCGTCCAAACTTTGGTCGCAACAAATGGTTTTGGCGTGAAGCTAATATCGCGAAGAAGATCACCCACAACCTCTTCCGCCTCCCCGTACATGGGAGATGAATCGATAACGGTCCCACCCGCTTGTAATAGAAGCTTTAAAACTTCACGCCGGGGAGCGCGCTCTGACTCTCTACCACCAATATCAAACACTCTGGATGTTCCAAGCCCGACAACGGGCAAAGCTTCACCTGACACAGGGATCAGCTTGGTGCGCATGGTCGCGGGGGTTGCCCACGCGTGCTGGCCTGATAGCGCCGACAGCGCAGTGCCTCCTGCTAATTGAAGAAACGATTTCCTGCTGAGTTTAGGTCCGTACATGGTTTTCTCCTGCAGCCATTTGTTCCTGTTTGCGTCCCAAATAAACAGATGTTCCGATCCAGACGGCGGAATAGGCAGCCGCGACCCCTGCCAGGGCTGGAAGCTCGAACCCAAGCCCGTGATCCAGGCCGGCGTGTACCCATCCGGTAACCGCATCGCCGCCTCTATAGGCTACAGTATCATTAAACACTTTTGGCTTAAATTTTTGCTCTGGGGTGACGACCGTATAGAGAACTTCACGCGCTGGTTTGGAGAGCGCAAAGTTGGCAGCCCGTCGCAGCGTGTTGAAAAGGATCAAGAATATCCCATGTGGTGCAATTATCAGCGCCAGAAACCCGGCCAGAGTAAAGACCGGTACTGCCGCGATAAAAACACCAACGCCGAGTTTTGGCATGAACCGTCCCGTTACAAACAACTGCGCCAATATGGTGAGGGCACCGACGATCATATCCAGCGATGCAAAAATTTCGATGCGGGCGACCTGTGCCTTTACGTTGGCATCGATGATGTTGATTTGCTGAAGCCAAAGAAACGTCGAAGTGCTGGTGTAGAGAAACATATAAACACAGATGCCGAGCAAGTAGGGCGAGCGTGCCACAGCAGAGAACCCAGCAAAAATGCTTCCGCCAATGGGCTTGGGTTTGTGATCCGCTTTAGTGAGAGCCGGGTCATTGATAAGGGCGCGAAAACAGACCTGGGTTAGTTCCAAGAACACAGCCGATAGCAGGAGCAAATTTACCGGCCCCAGGGGTTCTGCGAGCGTTCTGGCAATAATGGGGCCGAGTAACGCCCCTGCCGAGCCCCCAGCAGATATAAAACCGAACAATCTCTTGCCTTGTTCGGACTTAAATATATCAGCCATAAATCCCCAAAACACCGACACGATGTAAAGGTTAAAAACGCCGACCCACAGGAAAAAGGCGCGGGCGATCCAAGGATCATTTTCCTTGAATGTCATCAGCGCGAAAAAGATCAAGATGTTAAGAATAAAGAAGCGATAAACGAGAGGGATGAACGTGCGTCGCGGGAACTTGGCCACGACCCAGCCAAACAAGGGCACCGCCAATAGCATCAAGGCAAAGTTTCCAGTCAGTAGCCAATGTAGGTTCCGCGTGCCGCCAACGATACTCATTTCATCGCGCAACGGCCGAAGGATGTAGTAGGCCGTGAGCAGGCAGAAGAAATAGGCGAACGACCAGAACAGCGCGCGCACCTCATTCTCGCGGACATTAACACTGCGGGTGAGGAATGAAATTAAGGGCATGGGCTATTTTACCCGCGCAGGTACTTTACTCAATATTAGGCTTTAGTGGTCTGTATCACCTAAATTACACCCCTACGATCAATTTTCCCATTTCCTCGGTAGGAGAGGATGTGCGGGCGATGCCGCAGCATCGTCAAGCTTTCTCGACGCCCCGAGGGTATGGGAAAATTGACCCGAAGGGCGATGGTATGAGGCTTCCGGATGTCGTCCTGCATCGTTTATGGTGATGGCACCACGGCGCGATGCACTCCTCGCCGGAAACCTCATACCATCGTCGTAGGAGTGTAATTTAGGTGATACAGACCACTGGATTGTTTTTTATTAACTTTCTCGTTGTACGATTCCGCCCATGATTGAATTCAAACGTACCCTTATGGCAGCGCTAATAGTCACGGTAATCGGCCTTGGTGGCTGTGATACTTTGGGCTTGGTCAACGAAGAGAGCCCGACAGTCGCGCCCGCCAGTTCGGCCGGAAACCCTGAGGCCGTGACAGGTGGGGGACAAGACTTAGCCTTGGAGCAAAAAGTAATCGTCGTTCGCGCCCCTGGGATCGCTTCCCAAATCCCGCCTGCGCCAGCCACCGCGAAACCCTTAATTGGCGTCGATGCTGAAACCCCTGGCCTCAAGGTGGATCAACTGATTTGGGCTTGCGAAGGCAGTTACCCTGCATCCGTTAATCCTGAGATCGGCAAGTATGGTTGTTCAAGCTATGTCGCGGGCTTTATCGATTCAGTGGTTTTGGTACAGTTCTTGGCAGGTAAGAGTCTGATCTGTGTGCCGGATGAAGGCATCCAGAAGGATCGCGCCGTGCAGGCCTTTTTGCGGTGGGGACGGGAGCATCCGGAATCTCACAATGAAAATGCCCGCTCTGCCTTAATGGTGGTTTTTGCTGAAGAGTATCCTTGTACGTCGTAAACGGAGGATGGCTATTATGATGAAAAACCTTGTTGTTTTGGCGGCTCTCTTGATGGCGGCACTTTTGGTGACGCCGGCATTTACCCAGTCAAGTGCTCAGGAAAATTCCTATTGGACGAACGGCGAACGCCTGGCTGAGTTATGTTTTACCAAAGTCGAAGGCATGCCTGAGAACCCGCTGTGCGTCGGTTACATCGGCGGGGTCGTCGATGTGATGGCGAATAAGGCAGAAGTGGGTGGGTATCTGGCATGCTTTCCATTCGGGACGACACCACATACTCATGTGACGGTGGTAAAGAGTTTCCTGCGTGCGCATCCAGAACAGTATCACTATCCAGCCGCATTGCTTGTGGCCGCAGCAATTTCAAAATCGTTTCCCTGTAAGAAGAAATAATTAGCACCTTTCCCTTTGGGGCAATATCACTACGATGGCGAAAAATTTATAGTGGTATGGAGCCAGTTTCCCATGAGCGATATTTTCGTATTGGATTCGGATCAGGAAGCAATCCTGGATACGGTCCGCAAATATGTTGAAGAAGAAGTAAAACCGGTCGCGGCAGACCTTGACCGACAGCAAGACCCGTCTGATTGTTTCTCGTGGGAATTGGTGGAAAAGGCCGATGAACTTGGCATCCGCACCATGACCCTGACCGAAGAATGGGGTGGCATTGGTGCCGACTCCCTCACTACATCCATGGTGGTTGAGGAATTGGCCAAGGGGGACCTTGGCGTTTCCGTGGTTATGGCGCAGACGCTTAAGCTAGCGCAAATCTTCCAGAACGCGACGACAGATCAGCAGAAAGAAAAATACCTGCCAAGGTTCCGCGATGACCCGCGCTCATTACTGGCGATTGGGATTACCGAACCGGAAACGGCTTCCAACTATTTTCTGCCCCTTGATGACCCAAAATTCCCGTTTCAGACCAATGCGGAAAAGGTTGAGGGCGGTTGGAAAGTCAACGGCATGAAGCATTTCATCTCCAACGGAAACCGCGCCAACATCTATCTGTTATTCGTGCAGTCGGAGAAAGGCAAGGGACTAGCCAGTGGTGCCACCTGCTTCATCATCGATCGGGAAATGGAAGGCTTCACCATTGGCAGAGTCCACGACAAAATGGGCGAACGGCTGGCGAATAATTCTGAGCTCATTTTTCAGGACTGTTTTATTCCCGATGAAAACGTGGTCGGTGAAGTCGGCAAAGGCTTCGGTGTGCTGACGGAATTTTTCCCGCAGAGCAACGCCTATGCTGCCGCCAGCGTATTGGGCGTCGCGGTGTCAGCCTACGAACGGGCGCTGGAATGGGCCAAGGTTCGGGTTCAGGGCGGTACGCAATTAATAAATCATGACGGCATTCGCGCAGACTTGGCGGAAATGCGGATGAAGTTGGATATCGCTCGGACCTATATTCACCGGGCCTGCTGGGCGGCAGACAATAAAGACCTTGGATGGGACCCAACGCTTGGCGCTTACCCAAAGGTATACGCCTCTCAAATCGCCTGGGAAATCGTCACCAAAGCGTCAGAAATCCACGGTGGTTCCGGCTTTATGAAGGATGTCGGATTTGAAAAGCTGATCCGTGATGCGGCTGCCTTCTTGCATTCAGATGGCGTCAATCGGACCCTGCTTCTGAAGGCTGCCAACATGATCTATAAGGATTAAAGATTAAAGCCGGTTTCTCGCGGCTTCGTGACGTGCGAAAACCTTCTCGATGGTTTCCATGGCAGTGCGGTACTCCGGCTTATCGCCTCCAATTGCTGAAAGGTCAGTCACCAGGGCCTTCATCAATAGGTCGGCGACGTCCATTTTTCCCGAACGCAGTGCATGTTCATGAGCTTCGATAATTTTGTCGCTGAGTCTACGCGCTTTTTCCATGGGTCTTCCAAGTTAATTTTGGCCAATCATACATGTTTTCCACAATTTGACAGCAAAAGATCGTCATTCGGCTTTTGGCCACAGAATTTCCAGTGTATAGCAATACCCTATGGCATTGATTACTGACAATACCGCCCTCCAGGAACTGTGCGGGCGGCTTTCAAAAGCGTCCTATATCACCGTTGATACAGAGTTCATGCGGGAGAAAACCTACTGGCCCATACTCTGTCTTGTGCAGGTCGCAGGACCGGATGAGGCATGGGCGATCGATCCGCTGGCCGAAGGGTTGGACTTGTCGCCGCTGTTCGATCTGTTTGCCGATGAAAATATATTGAAAGTGTTTCATGCGGGCCGCCAGGATTTGGAAATCTTTTATCATCTGGCGGGGCGGTTGCCGAAACCGGTGTTTGATTCACAAATTGCCGCAATGGTTTGCGGTTATGGCGATTCTGTTGGCTACGATACTTTGATTGGCTCATTGACCGGTGTGCGAATTGATAAATCATCCAGGTTTACCGACTGGTCTGTTCGGCCCTTGTCGGATCGGCAAATTGACTATGCCTTGGGGGACGTCACTCATTTGCGGGTCGCCTACGAAAAGTTAAAGGCGACCCTGGAGAGCAACGGTCGTGCCGATTGGTTGGTTGAAGAAATGGCAGTGCTGACAGCGGCAGAGACCTATTATGTCGATCCGGCGCGGGCTTACTTGCGCCTAAAAGTTCGCAATCCGAAGCCGCGCTTGTTAGCGGTCCTTCGCGAAGTTGCAGGCTGGCGTCAAACCCAGGCTGAAACACGGGACTTACCGCGCAACCGAGTCCTTCGGGACGAAGCTTTGTTGGAAATTGCACACCATGTGCCAAAGACCACGGCAGACTTGGAACGGGTCCGGGGACTTGGCAAGCGGATGGCAGAAAATGCTTCTGGCCAGGAATTGCTGGACGCCGTTAAGCGCGGGCTTGCCGTGCCAGATGCGGAATGTCCGAAGCCTAAGAACCGTGCACGCTTGCCCGCCGACATCGGCCCGACGGCGGAACTGCTTAAGGTTCTCTTGAAAATGAAGTGTGTCGAATCCGGCGTGGCGCAAAAGTTGGTTGCGTCTTCAGCTGATGTGGATTTGATCGCCGCCTATGGTGAAGAGGCAGATGCCCCCGCCCTTCATGGCTGGCGCCGCGACCTTTTCGGAGAAGACGCGCTAAAGCTCAAGGAAGGTGCCATGGCCTTAGCGGTCCGCAACAAAAAGGTCGCTGTTGTACCTGTGGACTAGGTCCTTACGCCGCTAGCGTTTCTTTTAGGTGGTCAATCACCTTACCCCACGCGTCTTCGCTTTGTTCTTCTCGGTATTTTTCCGGTGAGGGAAAATTCTGGAAGGCGTGGCCAGCTCCGTCGTATCGATAGAACGTACTCTCGACGCCGCCATCGGTTAACGCTTTTTCATATTTATTGACCAATTCCGGCGACGGGTTTTCATCTTCGTTACCAAAGAAGCCGAAGACAGGGCAGTTAATATTTCCCATCAAATCGGTCACAGGAGGCGTTCCCGGCCCCATCGTGACATCAGCGCGCCCACCATAGAAGACGGCGCAAGCTGCGTAGTCAGGGTTATGACATGCGCCCAGCAAACTCACCCGACCGCCCCAGCAATGGCCGACGATGGCGATTCTTTTACTATCAACATTGTCTTGGCCGGCCAAGTGATCAAATGTCGTCCGTAGGTCCAAGGTCGTCCAGTCGTCCCTGAATTCGTCTCTCTTGACCTGCATTTCTTCTGATTTTGGCCACCAGTGAAAGATAAAAGGAACGGCGACGGAAAAACCTGCATCCGCGTAACGCTGCGCGGCGACAAGGGTAAACTCGTCATTCTCAACGCCGGTATGACCAACAGGAATATGTTGGCAGAGAACAATGCCCGGATGTGGGCCGTCCCCATCCGGCTCATACATGAAAACTTCCATCGGACTGTCGTTGACGTTAACAGTATCAACACGGTGGCCCATAGCTTAATCCTCCCCAAAAGAAATCAGAAATTGTTGTTGCCGCATCCTGCCAAAACGATGGCAGCTAGGCAATGACTCATATTTATATTTTCGGGTTAATCAGCGTTTCGTTCGGATAGGTCGGATCTTCAATAATTGCAAGCTCGTCAGCGACCTGAACGCGCCCTTCGGCAATAAGTTTTAGTGCCATCGGATAAATCACATGTTCCTGCTCCAAGACCCGGGCTGCCAGCACATCCGGGGTATCGTCCTGGTGGACCGGCACACAGGCCTGAACGATGATGGGACCGTCATCAAGCGCCGGGCGGACATAATGTACCGTGCATCCCGAAAACCGTGCGCCTTCTTCGATGATCCGCTGATGAACGTTTAAGCCTTTAAAGGCGGGCAAGAGTGAGGGGTGAATGTTTACCAAGCGATCATACCAGCGCTCCACAAACGGATCGCTTAACAGGCGCATAAAACCAGCCATGAAAACAAATTCGACGCCGTTAGCCTCTAAAACCTCGGTCATTTCGTGATCAAATTCTTCGCGGCTATTAAATTCGGTGTAGTCGATTACCGCTGTCGGGATTCCGGCCTTTGCGGCTCGGTCGAGGCCCATGACGCCGTGAATGTTAGAAAGGACCAAGACGATTTCAGCGGGAAAGTCAGGTTCACTACAGGTGTCGATTAGGACTTGTAAATTACTGCCCCGGCCTGAAATGAGGACGCCAATTTTTAACTTGGCCATGTCTGTTCCAAACTTTGTAACTGGACCGCATCACCTTCGTCCTTACGGGGAACCACAGTGCCCAAACGCACAACGGTTTCGCTTGCGTCCTTTAGGGCGGCTGTTACAGCATCTGCTTTTGCGTCTGAAACGATCACGCACATGCCAATGCCACAGTTAAATGTTCGCGCCATTTCCCGCTGTTCAATACCACCGGCCTTCGCAAGCCATACAAACACCGGGGGTAGGGACCACTGGGTGACGTCAATGTCCGCGCCCAATCCCTCTGGCAATACCCGCGGGATATTCTCAATCAGTCCGCCGCCTGTGATATGAGCAAAGGCGTGAACACCACCAGCCTTTAAGGCCGCAAGGCAGGCTTTCACATAAATTCGTGTGGGCTCCAACAACGCGGCACCCAAGGACTGATTGTCATCGAAGGGTGCAGGGGCGGCATAATCCAAGCCTGCTTTCTCTACGACTCGGCGGACCAGTGAAAAACCGTTGGAATGGAGTCCGCTTGAAGTGAGACCTAGGATTACGTCTCCGGCCCCCACTTTATCGCCGGTCAGTATTTCATCGCGCTCCACCGCACCAACGGAAAAACCCGCAAGGTCATAATCATCCTTGGCGTACATACCAGGCATTTCGGCGGTCTCTCCGCCGATCAATGCACAGCCGGCCTGACGACACCCTTCGGCGATCCCTGAGACAATGTTGGTGCCAGCGGCGACGTCCAGTTTAGCTGTTGCAAAATAATCCAGAAAAAACAGCGGCTCTGCCCCTTGGACCACAAGGTCGTTCACGCACATGGCGACGAGGTCGATTCCCACGGTATCGTGCGTGCCGGCCTCAATGGCGACTTTCAGTTTTGTGCCGACGCCATCGGTTCCAGCCACCAGGACGGGGTCCTTGAAACCTGCGTCTTTAAGATCAAACAGCGCACCGAATCCGCCCAGTCCTGCCATGACGCCGCTTCTGGACGTGGACTTGGCCAAGGGTTTAATTGCGTCTACCAGCTTTTCACCAGCGTCAATATCGACACCGGCTTCTTTATAGCTGAGGCCTGAAGGGCCGTTGGGGGTTGCCTTATTAATGCCTATGTCCTCTGCTTAAAATATCTGCTACATGCCCCATGAATGTTACGTGGGGTGTTATGTGGGGTGTACGAGGGACGTTATAAAACGTATCCATGTGCGAAGATACGGATTCCAGGGTGCATTTCAATGCTCTATAGTAGGTGCTCGGAATTGGGGGCTCGATCATAATGCGTAAATGGATAGGTGCGGTACTGATTATTGTATCGCTGGGCGTGGTGATTTTGCCTGTATCCCCGGCGACGGCGGCAAACGTTTATGAGATCTCGGGTGTTGCTGTCGATGTTACGGCAGACACTGCTGCCGCCGCACGTAATAAAGCTTTGGCGGATGGTGAAGTGTCCGCATTTCGCCGCCTGCTCGAACGGATTACCTTACTGGAAGACCGTCATCGCCTCCCCAGTCTGAAGGGGTCTGAAATTGCGACATTGGTTCAGGACTTCTCGGTTGCGGACGAAAAAACATCATCAGTGCGTTATCTCGCGACCCTGAGCTATAGATTTAAGCGCCGTGACGTTCGCGACCTACTGATAAGTTATAATATTCCGTTCGCTGAAACCCCCAGCAAATTGACCTTGGTGCTGCCGGTGTATCACGCGGCGGGGATTATGGTTTTGTGGGACGACCCCAACCCGTGGCGGAAAGCGTGGGCTGAGCGTCAGGTGGGGGACGGTCTGGTGCCGACACGGCTACCGACCGGTGACCTAACTGATATTGCGATCATTGGCGCGGAACAGGCCGTCAAAGGCGACCCCCAACGGCTCGCCGCCGTCACCAATCGTTACAAAGCAGGGGATGCCTTGGTTACGTACGCGGTTGCTGGGTTGAGCCAGAAAACCGGCAAGCCGGAACTGCGGGTTCGTATGACTCGGCACGGTGGTGCCCTTGATACGCAGACCATTGATCGAGTTTTTCGGGCTCGCACGGGCGAATCTGATTCCAGACTATTGGCTCGAGCGGCGATGGAACTGTCGTGGCTTCTTGAAGATTCTTGGAAACAAGACAACCTATTGCAATTTGATCAGCAATCCGTGATTGCTATAGATGTCCCTATCAAGGGTCTCAGGGATTGGCTGCGGGTTAGAAAGCAGCTTGGCACCGTCGCAGTGGTCCGCGGGGTGGATATGGTCTTGCTATCCAAGACCTCGGTTCGGGTCAATCTTCATTACATCGGTGAAGTCGAGCAACTTTCTCTGGCACTGGAACAGGCCGATCTGGCGCTTTTGGGAAATGGCGAGAAGTGGGTTCTGAATTTCTCTGGTCGCCAGGGAAATTAGGCCTTGAGTAAATAAGCTTATGTCGCAGAGAATGATCATACCGAACCTGATTACACTGGCACGGCTGATTTCTGTGCCCGCCATCATTTGGTTGATCCTCAGTAATAAAATAGCCATCGCCTTCTGGCTTTTTTTAGCCGCCGGAATTAGTGACGCTGTTGATGGCTTTATTGCCAAACATTTTGATGCCGAGACTGAACTGGGTAAATTTCTGGACCCTCTTGCAGACAAGGTCTTGTTAGTCGCAACCTATTTGGCCTTGGGGTACACCGATCACTTGGCAACATGGCTGGTAATCTTGGTGGTGTTTAGGGACCTTACCATTGTCGGCGGCGCGCTGCTCTACGAAACAGTGACCCATTCCCTGGAAATGACTCCAATCGCCATCAGCAAGGTCAATACAGTCGCACAGATCATACTCGCGACCTATGTGCTTGGCTCGAACGGGCTGGTGGGAGAACTCCCGATGGTCATGGACATGCTGGTTGCGACGGTGACCCTAACAACGGTACTCTCTGGCGGCGCGTATATATTCATGTGGACCAAACTCGCGGCCCATGCGGAGAAAGCCAACCCGGAGAAAGATCTTTGACCAGGGAACAACAGATCAAAAGCTGGCTGATTGGGATCGCGGTGTTCTTAGCGCTGCTATTTTTATTGCGCTCGGTATTGCTGCCGTTTGTCGCTGGGATGGCGGTGGCCTACTTCCTTGATCCTTTGGCCGATAAGTTGGAATCCTGGGGATGTTCGCGCTCAGTTGCGACAACACTCATCACGGCAGCATTTTTTGTCTTCGTTGTTTTGGTTCTGATGCTGCTGTTTCCGTTGCTGCAATCACAAGTCCTGAGATTCGTTTCACGTGTTCCAAAATACATGGAATTGTTCCAAACCTTCGTCGCCCCAATGGTCGAGCAAGTTCAGTCGAGCCTGTCATCGGGTGATGTGGAAACCCTGCAAAAGGCCGCTGGGACCTACGCGACGGACGTTTTCAAATGGCTGAGCAGTGTTGTTAAAGGCTTGGTTGGCGGTGGCGTTGCCGTGTTTGAGGTGCTTTCATTAATCATCATCACGCCGGTCGTGAGCTTTTATCTGCTGCGCGATTGGGACGTGATCGTTAACAAGGTCGATGGCTGGCTGCCCCAAGACGCGGCACCGACAATTCGTGAGCAGTTGTCCGAGATCGACAAAACCATTGCAGGGTTCGTTCGCGGGCAATCAAGCGTTTGTCTGACTCTTGCTACATTTTACGCAGTTGGGCTGACCTTGGCGGGGCTGGAATTTGGCTTGTTGGTTGGGATTGGTGCCGGGTTGATTTCGTTTATTCCGTATATAGGTGCTGCGATCGGACTCGCTGTCGGGGTCGGTATTGCGTTTGCCCAGTTTGATGTCTTGTGGCCCATTATCTTGGTCTCCGGGATTTTTGTCGTTGGCCAAACGGCGGAGAGTTATTTTCTGACCCCAAAGCTGGTTGGGGAAAGGGTTGGTTTGCATCCGGTCTGGCTGATCTTCGCCCTGATGGCGGGCGGCGCGTTGTTTGGATTTACCGGCGTGTTGTTGGCCATACCTGTGGCGGCCGTAATCGGCGTGCTGGTGCGGTTCTCGTTGTCCCGGTATCTTGAGAGCGCTCTTTACAAAAACAACTAACATGGCGACCACACAACTCCCTCTTAATCTAAAGCACCGTCCGGCATTAGGCGGCGAAGATTTTCTGTTGGCTCCCAGCAATCAAGATGCAGTCGCGTGGCTCGACAAATGGCCAGACTGGCCATCGACAGGGTTGGTCATTCATGGCCCCACTGGTTCCGGGAAAACCCATCTGGCACAGGTGTTTTTGGCGCAATCAGGAGGAAGGCTCATTCAGCATGAGGAAGTCTTGGGCGATACGGCATATGCTTTTGCCCAAGCGCCTGCCTGCATCCTTGAGGATGCGGATAAATTAACGGGTCACAGGGCGAACGAAGAAGCCTTGCTGCATATTTATAACGCGCTGGGGGAAACCAAGTGTCACTTGTTGCTGACGGCGCGAACGCCGCCGGGGCAATGGAAAATTTCTTTGCCTGATCTGAGTTCGCGCCTGAATGCCGCGGCTAGCGTTGCGATTGGCGTGCCGGACGATACCTTGATTACAGCGCTCCTGGTTAAGCAGTTCGCCGACCGACAGCTGAGCGTTGATGAAAGTCTGATCGCCTATCTTATTCCCCGTATGGAACGCTCGTTCGATGCGGTTCAACGCCTTGTCGATGCGGCGGATAAGGCGGCGCTGGCAGGGCAGCAAAAAATCACGAAACCATTGCTTGGCAGGGTCTTGCGGGATATGGAAACGACGTAACAAAAAACTCATCGTGTGGAGAAAATTTCATGGATTTAGGACTTTCGGGAAAATCAGCGTTGGTATGTGCCGCCAGTAAGGGGCTCGGGCGTGGCTGTGCCATTTCATTGTCTCGGGAAGGTGTGGACGTCACCATCGTTGCGCGCACGGCAGAGACGTTGGAGGCGACGGCTGAAGACATTCGCAAGGAAACCGGTGGCAATGTCACCGCTATTGCCGCCGACATCGTCAGCGAGGAAGGTCAGGCTGCTGCTCTCGCCGCATGTCCGAACCCAGATATTCTGGTGAACAATGCGGGTGGACCACCGCCGGGTAATTTCCGCGATTGGGACCGGGATGACTGGATCAAGGCGCTGGACGCCAACATGCTGACTTCGATATTTTTAATCAAGGCCACTGTTGACGGCATGATCGAGCGCAAGTTCGGGCGGATCGTTAACATTACCTCAGGCTCGGTCAAATCCCCGATCCCGATCCTTGGTCTCTCTAATGGTGCCCGCACCGGCCTAACCGGATTTATCGCGGGTCTTTCACGGGAAGTCGCGCGTCATAACGTCACCATCAACAACCTTCTGCCGGGGCCCTTCGACACGGATCGACTGCGCGCTAATATGGCGGCAGCAGCGGATAAGGCCGGAATTTCCGCAGAACAGATGATCGAGCAACGCAAGAAATCCAATCCCGCCAGACGGTTTGGCGAGGCCGACGAATTCGGCGATGCCTGTGCATACTTGTGCAGCGCCCAAGCGGGCTTCGTCACAGGTCAAAATTTCTTGATGGACGGTGGCGCCTTTAATTCGACGATGTAATCCGTTCTAGGTTTGCGCCCCACCGTTGATTTGAAGCAACTGAGCGTTGATGTAGCCGCCCTCGTCCGACACCAGAAGTTTGACCAGGGCGGCGATCTCAGAGGGTTCCCCCATGCGGTTGGCCGGGACTTGAGCGACGGTTGCTTTAATTCCATCCAGGGTCCGCGCATCTTCGTAGTCGCCATTGATCGGGCCGGGGGAGATGACGTTAGCCGTGACACCTTGGGCCGCAAACTCTCGCCCCAAAGATTTCGTCAGTCCCCAGACTGCGTGCTTGGACGTCGATACATGGGCGCGACCGACATAGCCGCGCATGGCGTGCATGCCGGTAAAATTGATAATCCGGCCGTAGCAGCGTTCGACCATGCCGGGCAGGAATGCCTTAGACAAGCCATGGACAGAGCCAAAGTTAACGTTCATCACCCGCATCCAGTCTTCGTCGCTCATTTCAATGAAGCCGGCGGAGGGACGAATAGCTGCATTATTAACTAAGACATCTACGCCGCCGAAGGCATCCATGGCATCCTTTATAAGGCCAGACAGGCCGTCTGGATCGCCAATATCCGCCATGACCCCAATTGCTTCTACACCAAGGGCTTTTATGTCATTGACGGTTTTTTCAACTGCGGCCTCGTTGGAGACCCCGTTGACGACAATATCGAACCCGTCTTTCGCAAGGCCAAGTGCCACGCCTCGGCCTATATTCTTGCCGGAACCGGTGATGAGCGCTGTTTTGGACTTTGAATTCATAATGTTTCCTCATATGGGTTGCTGGCGATACTAATCGACCATAAGCAACTGACAAGCCTTGGAATTCATCTCCATTCACAATTTGTTCGTGAAGCATTCAATTGCCTGAAACTTTCGGGCGCTAGATTCCCTTCTCATATTGCACTGCTGGATACCTGAAGGAGACACAGAATGGATCACGGAATGGAAGCACACGCGTTAAGCGATGGGATTAGCGAAGGTTTCGTGCACCTCAAAAACGAACGGTTCGTGACGGCTTTTAATGAAATGTTTGAACCGCTCGCAGCGCTTGAAAGGTTGGCGCTGCTTGAATCTGCCAAGCATGAAACCCATGCGGACGGCAGTGCTATCATTCGGCAGAGTTCTAAAAACCAGGCGATTTATGTTTTGGTTCATGGCGAATTACGGATTGTTCAAAAAGTTGCTGGGCAAGAAACGGAGATAGCCCGCCTTGGGGTCGGTGCCGTGTTCGGTGAAATGTCCTTTATTGACCTGGAAGGTGCCAGTGCATCGGTAATAGCAGAGGGAGAGGCGGAAGTTCTCTTTATTGATGGGCGTCAAATCAACAATTTATTCGCGACGATTACGGGATTTGAAGGCCGGTTTTTTAGGTCACTATCAAATATCCTCTCGCGGCGACTGAGAGTCACCAATATGCGACTCAGCTGGAAATAATGTGCAGGAGATATCTACGATGAATGATGAAACGAGTTTGAAAATTTTTGTCATTGATGATGACACCGAGTTTCTAAATATGATTAAAGCGACCCTAGAGGGGCGGGGTCATTCGGTACTAACGAGTGTCTCGCCCTTGTTCGCCATACACGAAGCGGCATCGTTGCGGCCGGATTGTATCCTTGTCGACTTGATGATGCCTGGTATTGACGGTGCGCAATGCTGCAGTGAACTTCGTGAACGGCGCGAACTAACAGATACGCGAATCATTATGATTTCTGGAAGGGACCCTGGCCTATGGTCACAAAAAATTTGGGCAAGTGGCGCCGATGGGTTTATCAAAAAAAATACACCGGCCGAGAAATTTGCCGATGAACTTGCTGATCTCCTATCGCCAGAGAATATCGATGCAATGGGCCGCAAGGAGCGTGTAGGGTACGCGATCTAAAAAATAAAAATGCCTAGATTAAAGCCGCTTGTCTTGACAAATCCGGCCCCCTCTGCCTTTTTGCGCGGGCTTTGATTGGGAGCGGGTTTTCCGCCCTTTTCCTACATTCGAGCAATACATTTTCATTCAAACGGTGAGGGCAGAAGTTATGCACCCCTATCGCACACATAATTGCGGCGAATTGCGGTTGGACCAATCAGGGTCAGAGGTCCGGCTTTCGGGCTGGGTCCATAGAAAACGCGACCACGGAAATTTACTCTTCGTGGACCTTCGCGATCATTATGGCATTACCCAGTGCGTGATTGATGTTTCGAGCCCGCTGTTTAAGACGGTCGAGGATGTTCGCCCTGAAAGCGTCATCACCGTGACGGGGCGGGTCGTGGAACGGACCGAAGACACCGTCAATTCCACCCTGCCAACCGGTGAAGTCGAAGTCACCATGGACGAGGTCATTGTTGAGAACCCAGCCGACGTGCTGCCCCTGCAGGTCGCGGTTGACTCGGATATGAACGAGGAAACTCGGCTTACGTATCGGTTCTTGGATCTGCGCCGCGAAGAATTACACAATAATATTCTTTTGCGCAGTCAGGTCATCACGTCGATCCGTTGGCGTATGGTGGACTTGGGCTTTACTGAATTCCAAACACCTATTTTGACGGCCAGTTCGCCAGAAGGTGCCAGAGATTATCTGGTGCCGTCGCGTAATCATCCGGGACAGTTTTACGCTTTGCCGCAAGCACCGCAGCAATTCAAACAACTGTTGATGGTATCCGGCTTTGATAAGTATTTCCAAATTGCCCCCTGTTTCCGCGATGAAGATGCACGCGCGGATCGCTCGCCCGGCGAGTTCTATCAGTTGGATCTGGAGATGGCCTACGTCACTCAGGACGATGTGCTGAAGAACGTAGAGACCTGCGTCGGCGGTGTGTTCGAAGAATTCGCCAAAGACCGTGCGGTGACATCCTTACCGTTCCCCCGCATTCCGTACGCTGAATCGATGCTCAAATACGGCACTGACAAGCCCGACCTTAGAAACCCGTTGATCATGAGCGACGTGACCGAAGAGTTCCGCGACTCAGGCTTTGGTCTGTTCGCGAAGAACGTAGCGAAGGGCTCTGTTGTTCGCGCCATTCCGGCACCTGGTGCGGCCTCAAAACCTCGTAGTTTCTTTGATAAGCTCAACGATTGGGCTCGAGAAGAAGGCGCGGGTGGTCTTGGCTACATCGTGTTCGGCGAAGATGGTGAGGCCAAGGGACCCATCGGCAAGAACCTTGAAGGCGACCGCACGGCACGGATTAAGGCAGCGACGGGTTCGGTTGACGGCGATGCGGTCTTCTTTGTCTGTGGTCAACAAAAAGACGCTGAGAAATTCGGTGCTGTGGCGCGCGAGCGTATTTGCGACGAAATTGAGTTCCGCGAAGGCAATTCTTTCCGGTTTTGCTGGATCGTTGACTACCCAATGTACGAACTCAACGAAGACACCGGTGAAATTGAATTTAGCCACAACCCATTCTCCATGCCGCAAGGCGGCCTAGAGGCACTTGAGAACGAGGATCCGTTGAGCATCCTCGCGTGGCAATATGACATTGTCTGCAATGGCGTCGAGCTTTCCAGTGGTGCCATTCGAAACCACCGGCCTGATATCATGTACAAGGCGTTCGAGATTGCGGGTTACGGCACAGACGTGGTGGAAAAAGAATTCGGTGGCATGTTACGGGCGTTTAAATTTGGCGCACCACCGCACGGTGGTTCCGCTCCCGGAATTGACCGGATCGTCATGTTATTGGCCGATGAGCCCAATATTCGCGAAGTCATTGCGTTTCCGATGAACCAGCAAGCTCAGGATTTATTGATGGGAGCGCCCTCCGTCACCGATGATAAACGGCTCAAGGAACTGCATATTAAACTTGACTTACCCAAAGTTAAGGAAAAATCATAACGGACTCGAAACCTATACCTGAATCACCCCATATATAGGGGTTATTAGGATTACTTAAGACGAAATTTAGCGAATCGGAGCTAAGTTTCTGATTCTGTTAAGAATCTGTTAACCATAGATATAGTATGTCCTTGGGGTATGGGGAACATAATCAAAAATGGAGGGACGCTGGTCGTTGCCTCTATGTTACTGGGAGGGTGCGGTCTTCCCGTTGGCGTAACGATCGCATCCTGGGCGGCGGACGGCATTTCCTACGTTGCTACGGATAAAACCTTAACCGAACACGGAATTTCTGCCGTTGCGGGCAAAGACTGCTCCGTCTGGCGAATGTTCAAGGGGGGGCAATTCTGTGTTGAATGGAAGGAAGAAGACAAGTCTGTCATTGTTGCTCAAAATGATCAGGGCCAAGTGGACGAGCTAGGTTTTGATTTTGAAGGCGATGACACTGCCTATGTAGATTCTTTCCATTCGAAACCTCAAATTGCCGAGGCAAAGCCCAAGGTCGAGAGCTATTCGCAGAATGGTAAGGATGTTGGAAAGGAATTGCCTAAAGGCCAACAAATCACCGAAAGTGCGCAGCCGGATCAAATCGTTATATCCAATGAAAAGATTGATGCGCCGGCAATTACACCGTTCCCAGTTCACTATGCGACGTCGCTACAAACAGTTTCAGTTGAGACCAAGGCATCTGTTGAACCCGTGAGCGCAACAAAGATTAGCGCCGATGTCGCCAAGCCAGTGGAAAAATCGGTAAGCCCGCCGAAGGTTGCGGCCCAAACTCCTGCTTCAACCGAAGCTGCGGACCGTTATTTCGTGATTGGAAGCTACTTCGGTCCAGACTATGCAAAACGCCACGCCGAACGGCATGCGCTCTTAGGAGCTTCCGTGGCAAAGGCGAAGGTCGGTCGGAAAGATGTTTATCGCGTGATCGTCGGACCCTTTACGAAGGCTGAGCAACCCTCGATTCATAAGTTGATCAAGCGATCAAAAATCCGCCAAGCATGGGTCATCAGCATGAATGCCCCTAAGCACCAGGGTGGGGCACAGTTGGCCTTGATGTTAGAAGCCTACCAGGACGAGCCAGGGCTAATTCAAGTCGCCGGTAAACCTAGTAGATAATTCCTCATATTTCGGTGAAATAATTAGCGGCCCTCTATTCTGGAGGGCCGCTTCTCTATGGGCCTTTCTTCTTCGTCGTCGTTCGAATGCGTATTACGCGACCAAGTACTTTGGCGGGGCAAGTTTACGGAGCACCGCCAGGATGTGCTTTGTCCGTCGGATGACCTTGCTGTCGGCAGGATTATGACGTTGAGCAAAGGTCATGCGTTCTTCCCACTGAGCGATGAAGTCCTTGGGTTCGTCTGGTTTGGCTTTCTGACCGGTTAGCGCACCGATGGTCTGATCGTAATCGGGTTGAAGCTCGGGCTGGAAGGCAAGCATGGAATACTCTTCCCAGGTAAGGACACCTAAGGCGTATAAATAAAGGCTGCCTTCAGTCATTTCCCGGGGCGAAATATTACGGACATCAATACTGCCAAAAATTTCACGGAAGGGAGAAGGCAACTGATAGGGTTTGGTCTTTTGAAGGGCCTGAGGCTCTAGCGACATTGGTGGTTCTGGAGGGGCGAACGGAACCAATTCGCGGCCATGGGCCTCGGAAAACAGATCAAGATAACTCAGCGGTTGATTATTGCTCATAATATCAATTCTTCTTTTCTGCTCGTCCCCTCGTTAGGCATTCGTTTCTTCGAAATCACACTGCCGAGTTAGAGTTCTTGGTTTATTATATGTGTTCGCGAGCAAGTTCCATTCTGGGTATTGCTGATTTAGTCTCCTATGCAGTTGCATGCCGTAGGGGCAATGCGTTGCGAGATTTCTTGGCTTCATACATGGCGCTATCTGCGCGGTTCAAAAGGTCGTCCCCGTGATCCTCAGGGCCATAAATTTGGACGCCAATACTGGCGCTCAGGCGGATCAATCGGTCCTCCCAAGTCACCATTGTCTGATTAAGAGATCGATCCAATTGTTCGATCCGTGGAATGCTGTCTTCCCACTTGGTTCGTGTCAGTAACACAGCAAATTCGTCTCCGCCCAGTCTAGCGACGACGTCTGTGCCGCGAACGCTTTCCAGTAGGATGGCGGTTACCTGGCGCAGAACTTCGTCCCCTGCGGCGTGTCCGTAGGTGTCGTTGACGGGCTTGAAATCGTCCAAATCAATATAAACCAAAACACCTTGTTCGTTATAGCGCGATGCACTGGAAAGAGCGCGATGGAATTCACTCAAAAAGCCGCGGCGGTTTAGGATGCCAGTTAACTCATCTGTGATGGCCAATTGCTCTAGAACTGATATTCGCTCCAAGCACTCGGCTAAATGCATCTCAGCATTGCCAGCGGCTGATTGAGCGGCGTCAATGGCGGTCCGATAATCAGATAATTCATCCGGTCCAGCTGATTGGACGGCATGCTCCAGACAATTGGTCAGATGCAATACGGCAGACATGAGTTCAGATGTGCTTGAGGTATCGAAACCGGCGATAGCTCTTTTCTTATTCTCGATAAGCGTCACAACAGCTCCTTTCCGATCTAAATCCACGGCGGAATTGGGGAAATTACCGTGTAGATACAGAAGTAGAAGCAATCATTGTGCCATTATCAAAATTACGCAGTATCAGGGCGTTAGAACAATTTTTGCCGAATCAAATTTGCCGAGTGGGCAATATTTGCCGGGTAGAGGTGACAAAGATTCCGACTCAGGGGCGATAAATTGGCCGTTCGAATGTGAAGAATTTAGATACGGGAGAGGCCGGTTGTTTGGACTTTAGGAGATCGTTTCTTAGGCTACAGACGAGGCTCTAAATTCACCATTGATGAACCGAGCATTAGGATAGGCGTCCGCCTTTTCCCCATGCCTTTTCTCGGCGGTTTGTTTGCGAATTATCAGGATGGTATGGCCAGCAAATTGTTGTTCGATTAGATCCCGGGCTTCAGCCTCGGACTCGACTGCCATTTCATCAATGAAAATTTCGTCAGATAGCGCGGGGTCGACATGAAAAACAGTGAAAAGGTCCTTCGACCGTTCAGCGCCCAAATGGTCATTTAGGCCCTCTTGTGTCGTGTCTTCGCCGCGCATAAGGCAGATCCCCCCAATTGCTAATTCCGGCACTGAAACCTCAAAACAGCGACTTGATTCATAAAAACGAACAAATATCCCGACTTGTTCGTATAAACAGAATCTCTAACGATGTGATTTCAATCCCAAAATCCCCCAGTGGTTAATTAATATTATGGTTAACAAAAAGTGTCAACTTGTATTTACAATTTATTAGTAATTATATTTTTAAGAGACTATAGAATCAAATTTGTGAGGACTCATAGAAGTTGAATCCTTAGAATCCTATGATGAGTCCTATAGACTCGTATAAAGTGCACTAAATTTGGCGATTCATTACAGACTCTTAGTGAATCAATTAAGAAAAAGTGTGATTCTTTTCAATGGTTTATGATTCTTGAAAAAGGCAGAGTTTTGGCGATTGAGTCTAATTTCCTAGAGTTGTACCGCGACTCGTAAAAGGCGAGGGGATTGAATCGAATTCAGGCAATGTTTTGTTAATTGTTTGACCCTATCGTGAGGCTGCAGTGTTTCGATATTTTGTACACTGTTTGAGTGGGTGATTTGGGAAGTTGGTTAATTTTTGTGTGTTTGGGCCTCTACAGACCGATTTGATTCGGTCTTACAATTTAGTCTTACATTTCGAGCCTGCACAAAGATACTTTCTTTCGATTTTAATTCCACGTGGTATACTCAGGCCGTAGGCAGGGCCTTGTATTTTATTAAGTAATAGTCGCGGGATACGCGGGATGGATGAGAAGTTAAAGGGCGAATTTAGTGGTCATGGGGTAACCCAGAATGGCCTTAAAACCGCTTTAAAGATTAAAGAGAGTTACGGTAAGGGTGATCCGTTGGTTTTGCCGGAAGATCGTTCGCGTATCCTTTTGCCGGAAAATTTCATTAATGTTGAGGTTAATCTTAAGGGCTACGAGGACCCGATCGCTTTGGCGATGGTCGCGGCCCGAGACCCTGAAGCGCCCATGGCGCTGGCTGCGGCAACGCGTCTTAGCCCACTTGCACGGAATAAGAAATTAATTTCCGGTGTTTGTGAATTGGTTGGTGACGCCAGTCGACATGAACTGGTACGAAAATGTATCGATCTGGTCAGTGATAATGACTTTAGTCCAGACTCCATCGATGCGGTGCGGCGTCAGACGGCGAAGTTTATTATTCATTCGCGCAAGCAATATACGTCGGCGCTCCGAATGAATTTACGCTCTTTGATTGAAGGCGACATCGCGCCACGTAAGTTCGTGCAGGAATTCTACGAATTAACCGAAGCTGGCAACATGCGGACTGATATCCGTAAGAAGCTGATCTTAAGCCTGCTTCTATCGGACACCATCCGCCCAAGTATTAAGTTTCTAATGTTGGAAAATTTCCACCGACTGCCAACAGCCGTGCGTCACGCCATAATCCTAAGTGTTTTAAAGGCAGATGATTCCCGGCACATCGATGTCATCAAAGAAGAACTGCGCTACATGCTATTTCAAGAGCGCGAAACCGGCGTCATTCACTAGAAAATTCAATAAGTGGCTGTTGATTTCCCGTCTTCGGATGCGTAGGCGAGGGATACTGACGGCTGACAGTACAACTGGTACAGCGTCTCAATGACAGAACTGACTTCGTCGCCGGCGAGAGAATAATAGATCGTCTGCGCGACCCGACGGGTTTTTACCAAATCATCGCGGCGCAGGCGTGCTAGATGCTGTGATAATGCGGATTGACTGAGGCCAACGATCTGCTCCAAATCACCGACGCACTTTTCGCTTTCCAGTAAATTTTGGAGGATCAAAAGACGGTGCTCGTTGCTCAACGCTTTGAGCAATTTCCCAGCGCGCTTTACATTCGCCTTAAACAATTCGTTTGTCATTTATTTCCCCTTTACCCCCGCAGTCGAGGGCCTTTGAAAGGTGGTGAAACAAAAAAAGTTTCTATGCATTCAAACTCTTGAGATGGCAAAAGTTCTTCTATGCAATGTTTTTAATATAATGGACGCCCTATCTTGGTTCTAGGGGTAAATGAAATTAAAATATTGCGACGCAAAATAATAGGAAATATTCTTATCCAGGTATTTTATGTAATTATTCTAATAATACAAAATTATATGTAAATAAAAAATACAATTAAAACAATCGATTAATTTATGATCTGATCAGTTTCCGTGTCGCGTCTGGCGCAAAGCGGTGTTGGTTTCAGCCCTTAAGAAATATCACAATAAATACGCTTTATGAAAGCGCTGCAATAAAAATATTGCGCTGCACAATTGATAATTCTCTAATATGCCCCTATACGATCACGAGTAAAATATCGCACGAACTTACATTTGGATGAGGTGGGTAAACTTGTGACGGACACAAAATTAGACTTAAAGGGACTGCTTTGTCCGTTGCCGGTTTTGCGAGCAAACAAAGCGATACGGAATTTAGCTCCTGGCGCACATGTTGAAGTGCTGGTGACCGACCCCCAGGCGCCCAAGGACTTTCAGGCTTTTTGTGAGACGGCGGGCCATGAATTCATCGAAAGCAATGAACAGGACGGCACCTATACCATTAGTTTCCGCAAGGCGACTGAGTAGCTTACTCAGCAGGTTTACTTTCCGCTGAAACAGGCAGGTTCTTCCTGCCGCTTTCCACGGCGCCCATGAACAGAGTGAGCAAGGGCGGAATGATCGCAAGGGTCAGGACGGCTGACAGGGTCAGTCCGCCGACGACGACCGAACCTAATCCACGGTAAAGCTCTGATCCTGCTCCCGGCACCACTACCAGCGGCAGCATCCCGAATATACTCGTTAGGGTCGACATGAAGATCGGTCGGATGCGGTTGCGGGTTGCTTCTTGGATGGCATCGGAAATTTCCATTCCCTCTTGTCGCACATGATGCAAGGACTGATGCACCAGCAAGATTGCATTGTTGACGACAATCCCGACGAGGATGATGAAACCCAACAGTGTCAGCATATCCAAGGTCTGGAACGTAAACTGATTGAGCAGGGCCAAGCCGCCAATCCCGCCCGCCGTTGCCAACGGCACCGACAGCATGACAATGGCTGGGTAAATAAAGCTCTCAAACAGGATCGCCATGACTAAGTAAACAATGATGACTGCCATGATCAGCTGCACCACCATGGCGTCCCAGGTTTGGGTTAACTGATCCGCAGTGCCCGCCAGCCGCAGTTGAACGTTGGGCGGCAGGCCTTCATCACGCAGCCGCTTGATGACATCGTCCCTAAGCACATCCATGGCCGCTTCGAGCGGGATGCGTTCCGGGGGTACAATTTCTAAGGTTACAGTTCGGGCGCGCTCAATGTGGCGGATTTCCGTCGGGCCTGACGTGACCAGTACATCTGCCAACTGGCTGGCGGAAAGGATTGTGCCGGATCGTGTGACCACCGGCAGGTTGCTGATGCCTTGGGTTTCGATCACCTGTTTCAGCGGCCCTTTTAAGGTAAGGTCGATGCGCTTGCCGCCAACGGTGATTTCGGCGACCCGAATACCATCGTTAAAGGCATCCAAGGTCTCACCCAGTTCTCGCACGGTCACACCATTGTCCGCCAGTTTGATGCGGTTGGGGACGATCCTGACTTCCGGCGCACCCAGCTCCAAGCCCGGGCGGGGCCGCATTTGAGTGCCTTCGCTGCGTGGCAGGACCTGACCGATGTAGCCAACCGATTTCAGGGCCAGGCCCAAGATCGTCTCCAGGTTTGGGCCGGAGATATTAAAGTCGATCTTCCGCGACCCAGATACAGTTCGACCAAACAAAGATCGTTGTCGGACAATGCCAAATGTTCCAGGTTCACGCCGCGCCGCCTTGGCCAGGATGGGTTGCAGTTCCTTGACCCGAGTCGGGTCTGCAGCTGCTGCGCCTAAGAAAGTTGACCCGCGGGATGCGACGAAGAAGAAGCGTTGAATCTTAGGTGGCTTGGATCGGTCTTCGTTGACGGAATCGTCTGCGTGGCCTTTGCCACCGGACCAAAGCGGTCTGATTTCATCTTCGATGCTTTTAGCGATCTTTGCGGTGGTGCCGAGGTTATAACCCGGCGGTGGCACGATCACGCCAAACAACAAATTACGGTTGCCGTCCGGCAGATAATCTAACTTCGGCAAGAACGTGACCGACGCCAAACCGCCTGCTGTGACGATACTGACAACTACGGCCAACGACAGGGTGCGGCTTTTTGAGACACGGCGTGTGAGGCCAAGTACAATCTTCGAAAACAGACCCGCCAAATCGTCGATCAAGGGCAAGCGAATGTTGACCCGGCTCTCCCGCTTGGGGTCATTCAGCAGACGCTTTGAAAGAGCGGGAACGACGGTAATAGAGACGATCAGAGACAACAGAACCGCGACCGAAAGCGCAACAGCGATATCCCTGAAGAGTTGGCCAACTTCCAAATTCATCACCAAAATCGGAATGAACACCATCACCGTGGTCAACGCCGATACCAGCACGGCACCCCAAACTTCAGAAGCACCTTTGAAAGCCGCCTCGGTTCGCGAATGGCCCATTTCTCGAAGTCGATAGATGTTTTCCAGCACCACAATGGCGGCATCGACGACCATGCCAATGGCGAAGGCAATGCCGGCCAACGAAATCACATTGAGCGAACGCCCCAGCGCCGTCATTGCGACGAATGCGCCGATGATGGAGACAGGAATGGCCAAAGACACCACCAAGGTCGCACTCATTGAGCGCAGGAACAGCAATAAGATAATCGCCGCCAGCGTGCCACCGATCCAGATGTTCTGCTTCACCAATTTGATGGATGATTTGATATAGACGGTTTCATCATAGACTTGCGTCAAGTACAGCCCAGCTTCGGGAAGTGCCGCTTGGTTTAGCTCATTGATCGCGCCGCGGATGCCGTCCATGGTTTCGATCACGTTGGCACCAGCGTCGCGCACTGCATTTACCGCGACAGCAGACTCACCCAGGAAACGAATAAACCGGATGGATTCCTTGTGGTCGAATTTAACGGTTGCGATATCGCCAACAGTGACCCGGGCGACGCGTCCCGTGGCGGAGTCTCTGTCGGATCTCAGGACCACATTCCGAACGCTTTCCAGGGATTGATACTCGCCTTCAGCACGCACCACGTAGCGGCGCTTGCCTTCGTCTACATCACCGGCAGAGACCGACGCATTACCCTGGCGAAGTCGGCCCAGGACTTCGCTGACTGTCAGGCCATAGCGCGCCATTTGGGCGGGTTCCATAACCACCTGCATTTCCCGTTCGCTGCCGCCATAGACATTGACCCGGGACACGCCAGGAACCCGTTCAAGCCGGTCCTGGATCACGTCTTCAACAAAGTCACGGTAGTGATCCATGTTCTTTGTGTTGCCATCAACTCGGCGGAGCACAATCCAGGCAATAGGGTTGTCATCAGAACTGGATGTCTTAAACGTAGGCTCATCAGCCTCTTCTGGATAGCCGGTAACCCGGTCCAAGCGATTTGCAACCAGCAGAAGTGCCTTGTCCATGTTCTGTTGCAGGCCGAATTCCAATCGGATCACGGCGCGGCCGTCTTGGGCTCGGGCGGTGATTTCCTCAAGACCTTCCAGGCCCTTCAGTTCGTCTTCCTGCTTATTAACGATTTCGCGCTCAATTTCGGCCGGGGCGGCACCGGGCCAAATCGTCGTGATCGTGATAATTGGCTTACGAATATCGGGAGTCAGCTGGATGGGGATGCTGTACAGCGCCACCAGACCAAACATCACGATCATAATCACCGCCGCCATAACTGCGACGGGACGATCGATTGCCAGGCGAATCAATCCCATTTTATTTTATCTCTAACTCTACCTAAGACGTCTTACTGATCTTGATTTTCTGCCCTGGGCGTAGCCGCTCGTTACCGCGGACAACGACACGTTCGCCAGGTTTTAAACCTGACAAGACTTCGAATCGGCTGCCGACAGCTTCGCCCAAAGTGATGGTTCTGGGGAACGCCTTGCGGCCTTTGCCTTTCTTATTTTTGACCACGACAAATACGATCTTTTGGCCTTTGCGGGTGATGACGGCATCTTTGTGGACAGAGATAACGGTACGGGTCTGACCGATGGGAATTAAAATAGTGACCGACTGACTAGCCGCCAAATTTTCAATGCTACCATCAAATTTTGCCGTAAATCTAACCGTTCGAGTGCGGGTCAGAGGATTTTCCTCCGGCACCATGGCGCGGACTGTTGCCGGAACGCTATGTTCAGCATCAATTTCGCCTTTGACCGGCGTGCCTGGCGTTAGCCCACGGATACGGTTGGACGGTACATCGGCTTCAATTTCCAGACTGTTGTCGTCAATAAGATCGACCACTGGTTGACCGACATTCAAAAACGCACCTGAATCGGTGTAGCGTTTGCTGACCACGCCGCCGAAGGGAGCCCGGACCTGGGCATTATAAAGCTTAATTTCGGTTAGTTTTAAATCTGCCCTGGCGCGTTGCAGGTTAGCAGATGCTTCTGCAGCGGCACTTTCAGCTTTAACCACTTCCTGGCGTTTGTCTTCAAACCGAGCCTGAGAGAAGGCGGCTGAACGACGTAGGTTTTTGAGGCGTTTGAGTTCTTGATTTACCAATCCGATTTGCGCATTTGCGGTGGTCACAGCGGCTTTCTTTTCCTTGACCACGGCCTGCTTTAGGCGCCTTTGCCAGACAATCGAATCAGTCACCAGCGACGCGATGACATCGTTCTTTTTAACCCGATCGCCGACGTCCACCAGCATTTTGGCAACCGGACCCTGGGTGCGGGCAGCGACCACGCCAGAACGCCGGGCGACAAGTCTGCCAATGACGGGGAAGGTTTGGGTCATGGGCTCTTTGATGACCTTGTCGGCCACCACCAGCATCGCCCGTCCGCGCTTCTTCTTCTTTTTTTCTTGAGCGAATGCGGGGTCCCAGGCGGCACCAAGCATCAACGCCGCCAGCAACACCGCGACCGTCCGTCGGCCCAAGCTAACTCCATGATTGCGTGTCACGTTCGTAAAACTCCTTTGAGTGAGCGCTCCACGGACACTTTTGCCTGATCGCCGGGGTGCACTCAATCTAATTCTGACAATTATTCGTGATCCTAAGCATGACGTACACTTGCGAAGGTTATATAAAAGAGTGGACGCCCTAAATCCAATACGCCAAAGTGTACGCGTAAATCGATAAATATATAAAAATTAAAAACTCATTTTATTACAATCCGGTTCCATGACTGAATTCAATATAACATCGTTTGAAAATTTATTTCGTGACGATGAGAGATTGAAAATATTTAACGATACGGTTCCTGCGGGAATTTTGGTTCTTAGCCTTGAAGACGGCAAGGTCGTATTTTCCAACCAGTTTTTTAGAGACACCCTCGGCGGCGATGGTGACCAAGTTTTGGGTGCTTCTTGGGAGGACTTTTTCGTCAATCCTGATGAACGCCAGGAACTTATGGTTAAGTTTGCCGTTGAAGACGAGGTGCGAAATTTTGAACTTCGACTGAGGCGCACCGACGGTGGTGTGGTGTGGGGGCTGGCATCTTTGTCCAGCATCCCGATTAAGGACGAGGAATTACTTCTTTTTGCATTTGTCGACATTACGCCGCTTAAAGAGGCGGAGGAAGAAATCCGTAATTTGGCCAACCATGACCCGTTGACGGCACTGCCGACACGACGGCTGTTTTCGGATAATCTTAACAGAGCGCTCGCTCGAGCCAGTCGTTCAGAAACTGAAGTGGCGCTGTTGTTTGTCGATTTAGATGGTTTCAAGGCCGTTAATGACACTCTCGGACATGATGTGGGCGACGGCGTATTAACCCAGTCTGCAAAACGATTATTGGAGTGTGTTCGCGAAACCGACACAGTGGCACGTTTGGGCGGTGACGAGTTTGTTATTATCTTGGAACGTCAGGATGTTTCACGGGCCCAAACTGTTGGCGAGCGTGTGGTTAATAATCTTTCCAAACCGTTTGTATTTCAAGAAGGCACGGCGACCATTGGGGCTTCTGTGGGGATCGCATTTTACCCTCAAAACGGTCGAACAGAAAATGAACTCATAAATGCAGCAGACAAGGCCATGTATGAGGTGAAAAAGGCGACAAAAGGTGCGGTCGGCCTAGCCTAGCCTAGCCTAGCCTAAGCTTAGGGATTAATTTTATTGAAATAGTTTTGAAGGGCGGACTTGTCTAAACTTTCGAGTGGCAAGCCTGCGAACATTGAAATTCGATCGTTTAGTCGTTTATATGCTTCCGCGAAGGCGCCGTTTATTTTTTCTTCCGTACCGATTGCCGCCGCTGGGTCAGGAATTCCCATATGCGCTGTCATTGGGTGGCCGGGCCAGATCGGGCATGTCTCAGCAGCAGCGTTGTCACAAACCGTCAATACGAAATCCATTTTTGGTGCCCCGGCTCCGGCAAATTCATCCCAGCTTTTTGATCGCGCAAATGTCGTATCCAAATTCAGGCTCGTGAGCAGTTTCAAGGCATAGGGGTTCACTTTTCCTGTCGGCTGTGAGCCTGCGGAGAATGCCTTGAATCGGCTGTGTCCGATCTGATTAAGAATAGCCTCGGCTAGAATGGACCGTGCAGAGTTTCCAGTGCATAGAAAAATTACGTTATAAATCGGCGTAGACATCAGACAGTCCTTGTAACTGGCAACTTAGGTTTATTTGCAACAGGGCAGGTTCGCCTATAACGTTTTATACAAACAACAGTAAATAGTGGAACTTACCATGACCACAGCCCTCTTTACCCATCCCGTTTGTATCGAGCATGATCCGGGTTCTGGCCATCCTGAATCTCCTGGTCGGCTCAAGTCTGTAATGGATGCTCTGTCGGCAGATGAATTTAATGTTCTCGAACGGCGTGAAGCCCCTTTATCAGATCTCGCCCCGATCAAGGCCGTGCATCAACCAGAATTGGTAGATCTGGTCATGGAAAATATCCCTGAAACGGGGCAAGTGTACTTGGACCCGGATACTGCTTTATCACCCAAATCAGGGGAAGCAGCGCTTCGTGCCGTGGGGGGATGTTTAGCGGCGGTTGATGCAGTAATGGAAGACGGGGTCCAGAATGCCTTTTGTGCCGTTCGTCCCCCTGGGCATCACGCAGAATCAGGTCGTTCGATGGGATTTTGCGTGTTTAATAATGTCGTGGTGGCAGCGGACTATGCCCGAACCAAACACGGCCTGAGCCGGATAGCTGTCGTTGATTTTGATGTTCATCACGGGAATGGCACTCAGCATTCTTTCGAGAAGGATCAGGATTTATTCTATGCCTCCAGCCACCAGTATCCCTATTACCCGGGGACAGGAGCTGAAAGCGAAACGGGTGTCGGCAATATTGCCAATCTGCCGATGGCTGCAGGGGAGGGCTCTGATGCGTTTAGAAAGGGATACACGCGTCAGCTATTACCGGCACTGCGCGAATTCGATCCGGATTTGCTGATCATTTCGGCTGGGTTTGATGCCCATGAGCGCGATCCACTCGCGCAGATCGGCCTAACGGAAGACGACTACACTTGGGTCACCCGTGAACTCCGCGCGATCGCTGAAGATTGCTGCGATGGTCGGCTTGTTTCTTCGCTTGAAGGCGGTTACAACCTCGATGCCTTGGCGCTGAGCACTGCCGCCCACGTCAGGGTTCTTTTGGAGAGTTAGGACATGGCTGAGAATAAAATTCCTTCCGATATCAAGAAGATGTCTTACGAGGAAGCCTTGGAAGAACTCGAAGATATTGTGCGCCAATTGGAAGATGGTTCTGGCGGGCTGGATGATGGTATTAAAGCGTACGAGCGCGGCGCGATGTTAAAGCGCCACTGCGAAGCGAAATTGGCCGACGCTCAAATGAGAGTCGAAAAAATCGTCCTTAACGCTGATGGAAATCCGGAAACCGAAGACGCTGATTTGGATTAAGGACTTACTTTTGACCGATATTGTAAATTTATTAAAGGAGAAGGCGGACGCCATTGAGGACGTCTTGGACAGGTTGCTGCCTTCTGCCCAAGACCCAGAATCCCGCCTTATGGACGCCGTTCGATATTCGACGCTTGGCGGTGGCAAGCGGATCAGGCCATTTCTAGTGGTCTCTGGTGCTGCGTTGTTTTCTGTCGACGAACGTTGTGCGCTTCGCGCCGGGGCGGCGATAGAGATGATCCACTGCTATTCACTGATCCACGACGATTTGCCGGCGATGGACGATGATGATCTCCGCCGAGGTCAGCCGACGTGTCACAAAAAGTTCGACGAAGCGACGGCGATCTTGGCAGGCGATGCGTTGCTGACCAAGGCGTTCGAAATTTTGGGAGAACCGGAAACCCATGCTGACCCTGCCGTACGAGCTGAACTGGTTGTCAGCTTGGCACGTGCTTCTGGCGATGCAGGCATGGTTGGTGGGCAGATGCTGGATTTGATGGCGGAAGAACGCGAGTTGGATATACCAGAGATTACGCGCCTGCAAAGATTAAAAACGGGCGCTCTTATTAGTTTCTCATGTGAGGCAGGAGGCATCTTGGGTAAGGCCCCTGAGCCGCAACGTCATGCGCTAAAAGCCTACGCCCACGATCTTGGGCTGGCCTTTCAAATCGCCGATGATTTGCTTGATGTTGAGGGCACGGCGGAGGAAGTCGGAAAGGCCACTGGCAAGGATGAAGCCGCTGGTAAGGCGACATTTGTGTCGCTATTAGGGGTTGAAAGGGCGCGAGACCAGGCCAATATGCTAGCGGACCAAGCGTCACAACACCTTGATATCTTCGGAGAAAAGGCAGATTGTTTAAAACAATTGGCGCAATTTGTGGTAAAACGACGTACATAAGGCTAAGCGCTTAATAAAAAATAAGAATTTGCGGGAGTTGGGAGTTGACGGAAGAAGGCCAAACGCCGCTGCTGGATAAGGTGAAAATCCCAGCGGATATGAGAGATTTCTCTGTGGAGGAACTCAAGCAACTCGCGCAAGAATTGCGCGATGAAACTGTTCGTACTGTGTCACGCATCGGCGGACATCTGGGAGCCAGCCTGGGTGTCGTTGAACTGACTGTGGCAATCCATAATGTTTTCAATACGCCAGACGACCGACTGATTTGGGATGTGGGGCACCAGTCCTATCCCCACAAGATTCTAACCGGTCGTCGTGACCGTATTCATACATTACGTCAGGGCGGTGGCCTTTACGGTTTCACCAAGCGTTCTGAAAGTGAATACGACCCCTTCGGCACGGCGCACAGTTCGACCTCTATTTCTGCAGGTCTCGGCATGGCTGTGGCGCGGGATTTCCTCGGTAAAGATAATAACGTTATCTCGGTAATCGGCGATGGTGCCATGACCGGCGGCATGGCTTATGAAGCTATGAATAACGCGGGTTCCATGGACGCACGCTTGATCGTTATCCTGAATGATAACGATATGTCGATCGCACCACCGGTTGGCGCGTTGAGCGCGTATTTGTCGAAGTTGATCTCGTCCAAATCCTTCCGCTCGGTGCGCCATGTGGCCAAGGAAATGTCGAAAAAATTCCCCCGCACAATTGAAGAAGCGGCCGGGAAAGTTGATGAATACACCCGTGGCATGGTCACTGGCGGTACATTGTTTGAAGAGCTGGGACTTTATTATGTGGGTCCTGTTGATGGCCATAATCTAGATCACTTGCTGCCGGTCCTAAAGAACCTGCGTGACGACAAAGAATCTGGCCCCCTGTTGCTGCATGTGGTGACCAAGAAGGGTGCCGGCTATGAGCCTGCAGAGCAGGCCTATGATAAGTATCATGGCGTCGGCAAATTTAATGTTGTGACGGGTGAGTTGCACAAGGCCCCGGCCAATGCACCGAGCTACACCAACGTTTATGCAAAAGCCTTGATCAAGGAAGCCGAAGAAGACGAAAAGATCGTCGCAGTGACAGGCGCAATGCCGAGTGGCACGGGGCTTGATAAATTTGGCGACGTGTTTCCCGAACGGACTTTCGATGTCGGCATTGCCGAACAACACGCGGTGACGTTCTGTGCAGGCATGGCAACGGAAGGTTTCAAGCCGTTCGTGACAATATATTCGACGTTCTTGCAGCGTGCCTATGATCAAATCGTGCATGACGTTGCGATCCAGAATTTACCCGTTCGCTTCGCTATTGATCGGGCGGGCATGGTGGGTGCTGATGGTCAAACCCATGCGGGTTCGTTTGATGTAGCTTACTTGGGCTGTCTGCCGAACTTCGTGGTGATGGCGGCGGGCGACGAAGCCGAATTGATGGACATGGTAGCAACTGCTGTTGCCCATGAAGACGGACCCCTGGCGTTCCGCTATCCGCGCGGCGAAGGCGTCGGCATTGATCTGCCTGAAAAGGGAACGCCCCTGGAATTGGGCAAGGGCCGCATTATCCGCGAGGGCACCAGCGTCGCGATCTTAAGTTTTGGTGGCCGCTTGCAGGAAAGCCTGAAGGCTGCGGATGATTTGGCTGCGATGGGATTATCGACCACAGTTGCCGATGCACGCTTTGCCAAACCGTTGGATGAAGACTTAGTGCGCCGTTTGGCGAAAGACCACGAAGTCCTGATCACAATTGAAGAAGGATCAATCGGTGGATTTGGCAGCTACGTCCTGAACTTCCTGGCGTTAGATGGGTTGCTGGACGCAGGCCTTAAAGTTCGGCCGATGACCTTGCCGGATCGCTTTATTTGGCATGACAGCCCTTATAATCAGTACGAAAGCGCTGGCTTGAACGCCCATCATATTGTGGCAACGGCGCTGACGGCGTTGGGACGGGCTGACGAAATTCCACAGGGCGCAAGCGCCTAACCTCATGGCGACAAAAGGTCGGGCGAAGAAAACCCGTCTCGATCTTCTGTTGGTGGAGCGCGGGTTGGCTGAGAGCCAGACGCAGGCACAAGCCGTGATCATGGCTGGGAACGTTCTCTCAGAAACCAAGCGATTGGACAAGCCTGGCCAACAGGTCGCGCCGGACATTCAGCTGACAGTGAAAAGCCGCGAGCACCCTTGGGTTTCCAGGGGAGGGATGAAGCTGGCGCACGGTCTTGAACATTTTGAGATTGATGTTCAGGGAATGCGAGGCTTGGATATAGGCGCGTCCACTGGCGGATTTACCGATGTCTTACTAGCAGGGGGGGCCGCACATGTTGTTGCTGTTGATGTCGGCCACGGTCAATTCGATTGGAAACTTCGAAACGATCCCAAGGTCACGTTGCTAGAACGGACCAACGCCCGACATTTGACCACTGATCAAGTCCCGAACCCGCCAGATATCGTCGTTTGTGATGCGAGTTTTATTGGCTTGCGCACAGTCCTGCCTGCCGCAATGGCGCTGGCAGCATCGGGGGCCTGGCTCGTGGCTCTCATCAAGCCGCAGTTTGAGGTTGCTAAGGAGTTGGTTGAGAAAGGCGGAGTCGTTCGCGATCCCAATCTTCACCAAGAAGTTTGCGACGAGATCAGCGGGTGGCTTGATCAATTACCGGATTGGCAGGTGATGGGCGTGTCCGAAAGTCCAGTGTTAGGGCCTGAAGGCAATAAAGAGTTTTTGGTCGCGGCGCGGAAAAAAGCTGAGGCTCACTCTCCGAACTGAGCGCGCTGTAACAGCATCTGATCAGCTAACACACAGGCCATCATGGCCTCGACGACAGGCACACCGCGAATGCCAACGCAGGGGTCGTGGCGGCCTTTGGTGACGATGTCGGTGTTTTCACCTTGAACAGTCACTGTCTTCCGAGGGATCAGGATAGAACTGGTTGGTTTGATAGCAACACGCGCGACGATATCTTGACCTGTCGAAATACCGCCCAGCATGCCACCGGCATTATTCGACAGAAACTCAACAGCGCCGTCCTTCATCCGCATCTCATCAGCATTTTCTTCACCGGTCAGGGCAGCCGCTCCAAAACCTGCGCCGATTTCCACGCCCTTGGCGGCGGGAATATTCATCAGGGCATGCGCAATCACACCATCGAGTTTATCAAATAATGGCGAGCCCAACCCAACAGGAACGCCGGAGCAAACCACTTCAATTACTGCCCCGGTACTGGACCCCGCCTTGCGGATGCCGTCTAAGTACGTCGCCCAGGTTTCTGCAGCCGCAGCATCAGGGCTCCAAAACGGATTTTGTGCGCACTGATCCCAATCCCAGTTATTTCGGTCGATTTCGTGGGGACCGATTTGGATCAGGGCTGCGCGGATGGAAACGCCGTCGCCTAAGATTTTCCGCGCAATGGCACCGGCGGCAACCCGCATTGCCGTCTCGCGTGCGCTGGAACGACCACCACCGCGATAGTCTCGAAAACCGTATTTCTTGAAATAGGTATAGTCCGCGTGTCCAGGTCTGAACTTGTCTTTAATATCACCGTAATCCTTGGACCGGGTGTCCTGGTTCTCAATCAAAAGGCCAATTGGCGTGCCTGTTGTTTGGCCTTCAAACACACCAGAAAGAATCTTCACCTGATCGGGTTCTTTACGCTGGGTGGTGTACTTGGATTGACCGGGCTTGCGTTTATCCAAATAAATTTGAATATCAGGCTCGGATAACTCAATGCCCGACGGCACGCCATCAACAATGCAGCCGATGGCCGGGCCATGGCTTTCGCCGAAGGTCTGAACGCTAAAGAGTGTACCGTATGAGTTGCCGGGCATCAGACAGTCGAAATATCAGGCGCGTCGACGGCCTTCATCCCAACAATGTGGTAGCCACAATCGACATGATGGGTTTCGCCGGTCACGCCGCCAGAAAGATCGCTTAGCAGGTACAGCCCCGCACCCCCGACATCATCCAACGTTACATTGCGCCGGAGCGGTGAATTGAATTCGTTCCACTTGAGAATGTAGCGGAAATCCCCGATGCCACTGGATGCCAGGGTTTTCATTGGTCCAGCGGAAAGTGCGTTAACGCGAATGCCGTCACTGCCCAGATCTTCAGCTAAATAACGCACGCTGGCCTCTAGCGCTGCTTTGGCGACGCCCATGACGTTGTAATGCGGCACGACCCGTTCGCCGCCCAAATAAGTCAGGGTCAAAAGGCTGCCGCCTTCGGTCATGATCGGTGCCGCGCGCTGGCAAATGGCGGTGAACGAATAGCACGAAATCATCATGCTCTGGGAAAAGTTTTCCAGGCTGGTATCGACATAACGACCCTTAAGCTCGTCCTTATCGGAATAGGCGATGGCATGAAGAACAAAGTCTAGCTTGCCCCATTTCTCACGAAGATTGTCGAAGAGCGCATCTACGCTGTTCAAATTGGTGACGTCACACGGGAAGACCGTATCCGAACCAAGCGATTCGGCGAGCGGCTCGACGCGTTTTTTCAGGGCTTCCCCTTGATAGGTAAAGGCGAGTTCAGCACCCTGCGCATGGGCCGCCTTGGCAATGCCCCACGCAATGGAGCGATCATTCGCCACGCCCATGATCAGACCTTTTTTTCCGGCCATTAATGGCTGCGTACCCGTCATCGAAACCTCACATGCCCAATTCGTCGTTTGGGTTTGCCTCTGAAGCGGTGAAAAACCAGCGTAGGTTTATCTCTCAGTCAAAAGCACCCGGTACGTAGGCCTTAAACGATGGGACCAAGATGGTCAATGTCGAGGCGGCTAAACTTTTGTTTCAATTTGTGAATTCTACGTGAGTTGGTAGAATCAAGTCTCTTGCTTGGCAGGTGATTTTGGCCGGCCCACGTCGTATGTATGATCCGGCCCCCAGCGTTTTACGAAATCGGTAAATTCGCCATCGGTCTTTTTGGGGAGGACGACTTTGAGTTCGATGTATTGGTCGCCCCGGGTTTTTCCTGTTGGCTTTTGCAGGCCCTTGCCTTTCAGACGTAGAACTGTGCCGGTATTGGAGCCTTCCGGAATCGTCACCGTTACAGGGCCATCAATCGTGGGAACCTCAATCTTAGCCCCCATAACGGCCTCTTGCAGCGTAACTGGAATGCTTACCTTTAGATTGTGACCGTCACGGCTGAATAGAGAGTCCGGTTTGACCCGAATTTCGACGTGGGCATCGCCGTTTGCACCGCCACCAATACCCTCCATACCTTGACCTTTTAATCGTAAAATTTGGCCATCTTCGGTGCCTGGGGGAACGTTGACCTCCAGACGCTTGCCGGTTGTCATGCTGACTCGTTTTTTGGCCCCCTTGGCGGCAGTCGCAAAATCTACCGTCAGGGTATAAGTGACATTGGTTCCTTTAATCTTCAGGGGATTTTCTGATTTGGTCGCTCGTTGCCGGAAGAAACGATCGAACGGACGCTTCGCCGATGATTTTGGTCCTTGGCGTTGCCGGGGTTTGGACTGGGGCTTGCGACGCGACCCGGTCATGGTGATTTCATCCCGGTCGAATTGATTCCGCGTGTCTTGATTAGACAGTAAATTATAGGCTGCGGAGATGTCCTTGAAGACATCCTCGGCCTTAGGATCGTCAGGCCGTTTGTCTGGATGAAGTTCCTGCGCTTTTTCCCGATAGGCTTTCTTTATTTGTGTCTGACTGGCATTTGTCGAGACGCCAAGGATTTGATACGGGTTTTTCATAGAATGGCTACGGCCTGCACATGAGTTAAAAAGAAGTCGTTCCGAGCGCCAGCATAAAACGCCTCAAAGCATAAAACACCCTAACTGGCATTTTATGCATGCAAGAATTGTTCCGGAATTCTCCGAAAGGAGCCTATTTTTGAATCCTCCAGGTGCCGTCTGCTTGGCGGCATGCGGTGCCATAGGCTTCCTCGTATTTTCCACCCACGTTAATTGTCGTCTTATATTCGCGGCAATAATTGCCGGTCTGCCGATCCGTGCCATCGCGGGTTGGTGTGAAGGTGCCGGAGTTGCCGCTGTCAGGATTGTTCCAAGCGATGGTTTTTCCAACGGGGGTTGTGTGGGCTTCTTCTTGAGCGCGTTCCGCCCGTGCTCTATCGGCAGCGTCCAACTGCTGTCCAAGTTTACTGCCTAAGTAGGCACCGCCGAGGGCACCAAGTGCAACAGCGGCGAGCCGTCCTTTGCCGCCACCAACGCGAGAGCCGACCAGGGCGCCAAGACCGGCACCGACCAAAGTGCCGATCCCTTCTTTATTGACGGTTCCGTCCTGGGCACAGGCTCCCAAAAGGCTGGCGCTGAGCAGGACGACGGTGAGGTTTTTAAACTTCATGATAGGTTACTCCATACAATTTATAATGTCGGCTCCTGAACGAGAGCCCTCTTGTCCCCACTTATGGAAGGATTTTACACGTTTTTAGCCAAAATGGATTAAGAAACTGAAGTTTTAATTATTCTTACCGATAGCGCTTTTACAATGCTTTAGCCAAGCTATATTAGGGAGGAATGTGTTAAATTTTTGTTCGGCCTTTTTAATACCATGAGCATACCAGATTCCGAGGACCCAATCAGCCTATTTGATACGTGGTTTGCCGAGGCTGAGGCTGCCGAGCCCAGCCTTGCGACCGCTTGTTGTCTGGCGACCGCTGATTCCAAAGGTATACCGTCGGCCCGTATGGTTCTATTAAAGGACGCGGACGCCGAAGGATTTGTATTCTATACCAATCAGGAAAGCCGAAAGGGCGACGAACTTCTCAGTAACCCCCATGCAGCGCTTTGTTTTCACTGGAAGTCGTTGCAGCGCCAAGTGCGTGTCGAAGGTACGGTTGAGCAGGTAACTGATGAAGAAGCCGACGCTTATTTCGCCACCCGACCCCGTGGCGCGCAAATCGGTGCTTGGGCGTCAAAACAGTCACGCGCACTGGCAGGGGGGTTTGAGTTGGAAAAGCGGATTGCCGAATATACTGCGAAATTTCACATCGGCACGATACCGCGGCCGGAATTCTGGTGCGGATTTCGGATTAGACCGACGGCAATCGAATTTTGGGAAGAACAATTGTTCCGACTGCATGATAGGTTAGTATACACACGCACCGAAACTGGATGGACAACGGAGCGGTTATTCCCGTGACCGATACTTCGACGATTAGTGATGCGGCCAGTCGTGATGCGAATGGCGGCGTCTCAGCAATGATTCCCGTT
This sequence comes from Rhodospirillaceae bacterium, assembly GCA_018660465.1. Classification (NCBI taxonomy): domain Bacteria; kingdom Pseudomonadati; phylum Pseudomonadota; class Alphaproteobacteria; order Rhodospirillales; family Rhodospirillaceae; species Rhodospirillaceae bacterium. The sequence continues at coordinate 64,537 of JABJKH010000089.1, read as the reverse complement.
GAATCTCAACGTCTTTTGCGGCTGGCGACCTATGCGTCTGTCAGTGTCGCGGCAGTTTTGATCGTTTGCAAATTCGGCGCTTGGTTGGTTACCGATTCGGTAAGTTTGTTGTCGACGATGATCGATTCCATGCTCGATGTGTTGGCGTCGCTGGTTAATTTGATTGCCGTTCGGCATGCGTTGCAACCGGCCGACCGTGAACACCGGTTTGGCCATGGAAAGGCGGAACCCTTGGCGGGTTTGGCACAAGCAGCGTTTATTTCTGGTTCTGCAGTGTTTTTGGTCTTGGAGTCGGCGGAACGTTTGATCCACCCAAGGGACATTACCAGTACCGATGTCGGTCTGATCGTGATGGTCTTTTCCATCGTCTTGACCTTGGTGCTGGTTGGGTTTCAGCGCTATGTGGTGGCAAAGACTGGATCTGTCGCGATCAAGGCAGATTCGCTTCATTACCAGACCGATGTTTTGGTCAACCTGAGCGTGATTGTCTCGTTGCTGCTCGCCTCAAAACTGGGGTGGACGCTTGCTGACCCTATCTTCGCCATTGGGATCGTAGCCTATATTGTTTGGGGCGCTTTAAAAATTGGTCGAAGTTCGCTTGATCTTCTCATGGATCATGAACTGCCGGACATAGATCGCACCCGTATTCGTGATATTTCCCTGTCCCATACGGGTGTCATTGATATCCACGATTTACGGACGCGCTCATCGGGCCAGCAGACATTTATCCAACTACATCTAGAAATGGACGGAAATATGACGTTGTTTGATGCCCATGAAATATCAGATGCGGTAGAGCTTTCTCTTCAAGAGGCATTTCCAACGGCCGAAGTTCTCATCCACGAAGATCCAGAAGGCATCGAAGAACACAGGGCTGAATTTCAATAGTGGGCGCGTCCATGGAAAACGATCAACTCCCTGTTGTCGAATTCCTCTCAAAGCCAGAAGCGTATGGTGAGCACGGCCTTACGGTCGAGCGCGTAGAAACCCATATATCCGAAATTTTCCTTATCAAAGATCGCGCCTATAAGCTGAAGCGGGCCGTGCGGTTTCCGTATTTGGATTTTGATACGCGGGAAAAACGACGCATCGCGTGCGAAGCGGAAGTCACAATCAACCGCCGGACGGCACCGCAATTGTATTTGGGTGTTAAGGCTGTTGTCCGCCGAGAGGATGGCAAGCTCGCGCTTGATGGAGAGGGGGAGGTTCTCGATTGGCTGGTGGAAATGGTGCGCTTTGATCAGAACTATTTGTTTGATCGATTGGCGCTTAAGGGTTCTTTGGATCGCCGGATCATGGAGGAGTTAGGAGACGTCATCGCTACGTTTCATGGCTTGGCGGAGCCTGTATCGAAGGCAGGAGGCTTGGCTGGATTGGCAATGATCGCGGATAACAACGCAGCGTGTTTTGCCCAGTTCGGCGTAGGTATTCTGGACGCTGAAAAGGTAGCGCACCTAAATCAGGAGCTTAAGCGCCAGATTAATGGACTGGGCCCGATTTTAGATGCCCGCAAGCAGAACGGACAGGTTCGCCACTGTCATGGCGACCTGCATCTTCGCAATATTTGTCTTCTAGACGGCAGGCCAACCTTGTTTGATGCCATCGAATTCAGCCGTGATTTTTCTGATATCGACGTTCTTTATGATCTGGCGTTTTTGTTGATGGATTTGGATCATAGGGACCTACGCGGTCTCGCCAACGTTTGCTTTAACCGATACATGGATCTCACGGGAGAAGGCGAGGCGCTGGGATGTATGCCGATCTTTATGGCTGTGCGCGCATCAATCCGATCTCATGTGGCTCTCGCAGCAGCTCAGAACTTAAGCGATCCTTCGGGAGCACAAGCTCTTCACAATGAGGCAGCGCAATATTTAGAGATGGCGATTGGCTATCTGGAGTCCCATTCGCCTCGGTTAATTGCGGTCGGTGGTTTGTCTGGCAGCGGAAAATCTCATGCAGCACGGGAGATTGCATCGCTTATTGGTTGTGCGCCAGGAGCCCGAGTGCTGCGCAGCGATGTTTTGCGTAAGCGGCTGATGGGATGCCATCCATTGGATCGCCTAGGTCCAGAAGGTTATACACCTGACGTAACCTCAAAAACCTTTCAAACTCTCTATGCGGAGGTCGAAACGGCTTTGAAAACAGGGCACAGCGTGATCGCGGACGCGGTATTCTCAAATACAGAACAGCGGGACGCCATCGCCCGCGTCGCAGAAAAATTAGGCGTACCCTTTCAAGGACTTTGGTTGGAAGCCCCCTTGGAGGTCATGGTACAACGGGTGACTGATCGCAAGGCCAACGCTTCGGACGCTAAGGCAGACATTGTCCAACTTCAAACCGGCTACAATCTGGGCGATATCTCCTGGTCCCGAATAGATAGTTCCGGGACGCGGCGAGAAACCTTGGGTAAATTGAGCTCTGTGCTGGGAATTTGATTCATATCAATGTGTTAATAGTGCGAAGCGCTTATGATAATAACTAGAATATGAGGAAAGTTTGCACGCAGGGATAATAAATCAGTTATGATGGTATGTTGGCTGAAACCTGAGACGAAGGAGTGAGGTATGACGATTAAGAATATCCTGGTTCCCCTTGATGGTACAGATGCGACACGCCCGGCGTTGGAAATCGCTTTGTCGATCGCGCGCAAGGTAAAGTCTCATGTTGATGTTTTGCACGTAAAGACTGATTCGAAATCCGTTGTGCCGCTTTTGGGCGAAGGTATGTCCGGCAACATGATCGAAGAAATGATCGAATTTGCTGAAAAAGAAACGGAAGAACGCTCGACAAACGCACGCGCCTTATTTGAGTCCAAGTGCAGTGAGATGGGTATTCCAGTGGCGAGTGCGCCGGATGGAAATGGTCCCTCCGCCAGATGGGTTGAGAAAGTGGGTCGAGAGGAAGAGATCGTCGCTAAAATGGGACGACTTGCCGACATGATTGTCGTGCCTCTGCCGGGGACTGATCCGGAGCCGTCCGTGGCCATGACAGTAAATGCCGCTTTATTTGAGACCGGTCGGTTGGTTCTGCTGGCACCAGCCAAGGCACCGCAAGACTTTGGTGAAAAAGCGGCTATCGCTTGGAACGGCAGTGTTCAATCTGCACGCGCGTTGACGGCGGCAATGCCGTTGATTGAAAGTGCGAAATCGACAGTGATCATGACCGCGGCAAGTCATAGGACAGAGGCAGAAGGTGCCTCGCAACTGGCCGAGTCTTTGGAATGGCGCGGGTTAGCGGTTGAGACTCAAGTCCTCGAAGAAGGCGCTGGCCCGGTAGGTTCAGAATTGCTGAAGGCCTGCCAGGAAAACGGCACCGATTTTATTGTGATGGGAGCATACACCCGGTCTCGGCTGCGCCAATGGATTTTGGGCGGTGTGACCAGTTACGTTCTTGAAAACGCCGAGTTGCCTGTTCTGATGGCACGTTAAAGTTAAAATAACTCCCCCTGCCGGGGTGGTGGGGGGACGTTTTCGTTTGCGGTAAGGTTCAGCAATTCGTCGGGTTCTAAATAAGAAGAAACTGACGCAAATGGTGTCTTGGGGTCCAGCCAGGCCCGTTCCCCTTCAACTGAAAGAATCACCGGCATACGGCTGTGAATATGCTGGATTGAAGGGATCGGCGCCGAGGTCACGATGGTAAAGTGAGTCCCGTCTGTCAGGCCGGCGAAAGCGAAGACAGGGTGATCTTTGCACCCAATGTAATTCTTCAGCTTGCTGGACCCGTCTTTTCGCCATTCGTAGTAGCCATTGGCGGGCACCAGACAGCGCCTCTCCAACAACGGGCGAAAGGTTTGTTTTTGCGCCAGGGTTTCGGCGCGGGCATTAATCAAGGGTTTGCCGTCCCAGGGGGCAGGAATCCCCCATTTAAGCGCGCTCAACGTGCCCTCCCATATGACAGGCGCTTGATTGGTTGGCCGAAGATCTTGTTGTGGGATTTGAAAATCGACCCCGGAAATACCGAAGCGCGCTGTTAGGTCATCTATTTTGACCGATACGGTATAGCAAGAGCACATGATCTCACTTAAGTGACAGAAACAGACTGCCGCTTCAAGCGCTCCCCTCATTTGCTGGCAACAGACATGCATTTGTCCTAACCTGCCCTCTATGGAAAATGACGACAGAAAAACAGTAATTGTAACCGGCGCCAGCCGCGGGATCGGTCACGCAACGGCGATGCTATTTTTGGAGCGCGGATGGCGAATTATTACCTGTTCACGAGATGATGTACCGGAAGAATGCAAGCGTGACCCCAATTGGACCTGTCATATCCCGACGGACTTAGCCGATGCGGACAGCATTGCCGAGTTCGTCAAACAAGCAAACGAACAGCTGGGCGATGCCCCCCTTCATGGCCTCGTAAACAACGCCGGCATGTCGCCGAAAACATCCTACAAGGAACGCCTCGGTTGTTTGAACGGCGACTTGGAGGCCTGGCGTGAGGTCTTTGAGACGAATTTTTATGCCCCCTTGCGGCTTTCACGTGGGTTTGCGTCGGCGCTCCACAAAGGAAAGGGTGCAATTGTTAATATCACCTCCATTGCTGGGCATATGATCCACCCCTTTGCAGGATCGGCTTACTCCATTTCCAAGTCGGCATTGTCAGCCCTGACCCGAGAGCTCGCTAATGAGATGGCTGCCCTGGATGTTCGGGTTAACGCGGTCGCCCCCGGTGAAATTGAAACCGACATGGTTCAGCCAGAGTACGAAGCATTAATCCCACGCATTCCCTTGAACAGAATGGGGGCCCCTGGAGACGTTGCGGGCACGGTGTATTACCTGTGCTCGGATGATTCTGCTTATGTTACGGGGACCGAGGTCTGGATTACCGGTGGGCAGCATCTTTTTTAGGGCTTCGAATTATTGAAAAATTAACGGCCTAGGCTGTTAATATGCTAGATTCATACCACAAATGTAGCGTGGGATAATTGGGCATTGAGTTTGGGGTGGTCCGCTATGGCTAAAACCAGTACCGATCAAAATAATCAGGATCAGGCACCGTCGGGCGACGACGATCTGCTCACAGCTAAAGACGAGCTGTGGAACCTACCTGAGGAAAGCCGTGAGGCCGCTCTTGCCGCGGCTGAAGACGAAAGCCTGTTTCCGCGTTGGACGGCACCGTTTTATTTGCGGTACCGGCTGTTCAGTATCGCCGGAATGGTGCTGACCGTTGGCTGGCTGGCTCCCGTTATCTTTTACATTGATCAGTATATGGGCTGGGAAAACCTGCCACATTTGCAGCCCTATGAGCTTGCGGCTATGGCGGCCGGGGTAACAACGCCGATTGCACTGTTATGGATGGTCATTGCATTGTTTGAACGGGGGCGTCAGACGCGCCACGAATCTGAGGCGCTACGCTGGTACCTGCGGCGTCTCATTTACCCAACCGACAAGTCCGAATCCCGAATGCGGGAGATTAGCGAATCGCTGCGTCGTCAGTCGCGTGATCTTTCCAAGGCTTCGGACGAAGCGTCTGAGCGGGCAGAAGGTATCTACGAATTAATCCGCCAGCAGGTCGTCGGGCTGTCGAAGGTCTCCGAGGATGCGGACCTTCGTGCGCAAGCCATTGCAGAAGTACTGAAGCGTCAGACTGAAGACCTGAGTGATGTATCCGAAAAGGCAACGGTTCGCGCGCGTGATGTCGGCGAGGTTCTGCACAAGCAGTCTCATGATCTGGCAACGACGGCGGACCGGGCGTCGGCGCGGGCGGAAAACCTAAGCGAATTGCTGCACCGACGGGGCGACGAACTGAGCCAAGCGGCAGAACAGGCCTCAGCCCTATCATTGGAAACGGCCTCTACGTTTGATCAGCGCACGGACCGCCTTGATGAAATAACCAATCAGTCCATCACGCGCGTAGAAGATATAGGCGACATATTGGAAGGTCGCGTTCGAGAGCTTTTGGAAGCCTCAGATACCGCAGCGGCGCGTGTCGATGAGACGGCTGGAGTGTTGGACGAGCACACGGATAACCTGGCAAAGCGTACTGAGGGCGTGACAGCACAAGCTCAGGTCATTGGACAGGTCCTCCATCGACAAATGCAAGACTTGGCTGATACCGCGAAAACGGTAGCCATACATTCATCTGAGATAGAGACCAACTTGGGGCGGCAAACGGGCTACCTGAGTGAAACATCGGAAAAAGTAACAGATAACGTTCGCCAAATCGGCGATAACCTGACGGAACAGGCCCGTCAATTGTCTGCGACATCAGAGAACGTTTCGCTTCGCATGACGGCAACAGGCAATGAGTTCCGACGTCAGGCCGGAGAATTGGAAGATGCCTCTGATCGGGTGGCAAGCCGTACCGATGGTGTTAGTGACCGGTTACGCCAGACGATGCATGATCTTTCAATCGCCTCTGAAAAGGTGCTTCAAGATGTTGAGCAAGTCGGCGACTCGCTCCGTAAAAGGTCAGATGATTTAGGCGAGGCGTCTGAAAAGGCCATCGGAGTTGTGACGGAAGTTGGCGACAGCCTGATGAGCCGTGCCGACGATTTGTCAAAGGCATCGACCCATAGTGTGCTTCGTATCAACGTTGCGGGCGAAGCTTTGCGCCAACGCGCACAAGATGTTGTTGAAACTGCAGACAAGTCCAGCACCCATGTCGGTCAGTTGACGGATGCTTTGAGGGTGACCCATCAGGACTTGGTTCAGAGCGCGGACAAGGGCGAAGCCCGTATGACAGTCATGACGGAGGCGATCAGCGCAGGAACAAAGGGACTCGAACACAGCGCAACGCGGACCAACAGCCTTGCGGAAGCCTTCGGCAAACAGTTGCGCGATATTACAGAATTATCCGAAACGTCGTCGGAGAAGATTAAGGACCTCGGAACGGATATACGCGAGCGAACTCAGGAACTCGCGGCCAGTGCCGAAGGAGCGCAGGGAAAAATTTCAGACGTTGCCCAAGCACTGAGTGAACAATCGGAAAGTCTTACTGGGGCGTCTGACAATGCGACCCAGCGTTTGGAAAGTTCTCGTGAACAAATGCTGCAAGGCGCTGATGAACTGGTGGAATTGTCAAATCGGTCCGATCTTAGATTGCGGAGCCTGGGTGAGCGCATTCGTGTGTCCTTGTCTGGATTGGTCTCTGCTTCCGAAGATGCGACAACTCGTCTCGAGGAATCTGGCCAGTCCATGCGGCAACATACCGAAGTTTTGACCACGTCAGTCGAAAGGGCCATTGGCGATGTGGGGCAATTGGGCACTTCCCTGGATGATCGTTCGACGGACGTCGCAACAGCCACGGACCGGGCGGCAAAACTGGTTGGCTTGGTAACCGACGCCTTGAAACGGCAGACGGAAGACTTGGAAAGTGCCTCTGAGCACGCAACCAAACAAATCGGGCATATGGGCGAGTCCTTAGTCTCACAGTCAAGGGACTTGCGTACGCAAGCCGATGAGACCGCGTCCAGCTTAGCCATCGCTGGCTCCGAAGTTCACGACCAGACAAAGAGTTTACATGAGGCATCTGACCAATTACGCCACCGCATGGCCAACTCAAGCCAGCGTCTTCAAGACGGCGCGAATGCCCTAAACCATGCCTCGGAAGCTGCCGGTGAAAGTATCGATGGTGTTGCTGAAAAGTTGAACAGTCATTCGACGACCGCAACACAGGCCAGCGAACGCGCCACCCGGCAGTTAAATGAAATGGGCGAACGGTTGCACAACCAAGCGGCGGAATTGGACACAACCATGGACCGAGCCGTCATTCGTGTGGATGAAGCAGGGAGCCTGCTCGGTACTCGATCTGAGGAATTAACATCTGCATATGATCAGGCCTCAGAGCATTTGAAGGCGTTCGGGGATTCCTTGAATAAGAATGCCTCTGGTCTCACCACCACATCGAACGATGCTGCTGACCGATTGGGTCAGGTTGGCGATAGGCTGCAAGAGCGCTGGCAGGATATTTATCTTACTGTCGATAAGGCCGCCAGCTTGATTACCTTAGTGACCGATGCGCTGCATCGTAATTCAGGTGAGCTGACTGAAACTGCCGAAGCCGCGGTTGGAAAAGTGAGCCACATTAGTAAAGAGCTAAAAGCGCGCTCGCAGGAAATAGAAAGCCTGACCGAACGCGCCTTTGACCGGTTAAAAGGAGTTGGAAAAGGACTGGCTGACCGCGCCCGTGAATTGACTCAGACGTCCAAGCAAGCGTCTTGGGAAGTCGATGCCGCCGCACATACCTTGGATGAACGTTCCAAAGAACTTACCGGAACCACAGAAAATGCGCTCGCACGATTGGCGCGGGTAGCGAGTTCTCTGACGATGCGTTCTGATGAAGCAATGAAGGCGACGGAACAGAATATTTCTAAGCTCGATGTCGTTGGGAAAAAATTACAGGATTATTCTCAGGAATCGGCGAACTCAGCTGAGCGAATTGTCGGCGATATTGATTCCGCTCATGGAGCACTCCGTCAACGAATGCGCGAATTGATGGATGCCTACTACAATACCAAGGTGGGGATGGAGGCTCTTGGCGAGACTTTGGGAAAACGCGCCCAGGACGTTGGGACAATTTCGGCGCAGGCTATTTCCAAGGTGGAGGCCTGGGATAAGTCGGTTGAGAATCACGTCGAAGCCCTGCTCAAGTCATCAAGCAAAGTGGCACATCATGGCCAGGCCGTGACCAAGGCGTTGTCCGGTCAAACGGCGGAGCTTAAAGAAGCCTCTCAGACTGCCCAAACGCTGGTTACATCCTTGAAGAGCCAAACAGACAAGGTTGCAATGGATGATTTTCTTCATCGCGCGACCTTCATTTTGGAGCGTTTGCAGTCTGTTGCCGTCGATATGAACCGGGTGCTGGAAACCAACATCAGTGAAGACGACTGGGCGCGCTTTAACCGTGGGGAAAAGGGTGTGTTTGTCCGCAAGATGCTGGGCTTCAGGGAAAAAGGTCGCCTTGCAGCGATCCAGCAGAAATTCCAGGAAGATGGCGAGTTCCGCGAATACACCAACCGCTACATGACTCAGTTTGCCGAGATGTTGGCGGAGGCCCGCAAGCGTGACCATGACGGCGTCCTTAGCACGACATTCCTGTCCTCAGACATGGGCAAAGTCTATATGATCCTGTCGCGTGCGCTCGGGCGGGAAGTTTAGGGACAAATTTACCGATTTTTCGTTTTAGCAACCCCGAAGACCCTGTAAAAGACCCGAAGACCCTGTAAAAGACCCGAAGACCCTGTAAAAGAAGTGTCTGTTGGGAGGGGTGTGCGTGGCGGATTTAAAATTGTCTCCGGTCGAATTGCGGCAACGGCGCATTATGGCGTCCTGGCTGTTTGTGGTGTGCGCGATGGTCTTCGGCATGGTGGTGCTGGGAGGGCTAACACGGTTGACCCATTCGGGTTTGTCTATGGTCGATTGGCATCCTGTTACGCGTTGGTTGCCACCAATGAACCAGGCCGAATGGCAGGAACTCTTCGCTAAATATCAAAAATTTCCTCAGTACAAAGAATTAAACATCGGCATGACGGTCGAAGAGTTTAAAGATATCTTCTGGCTGGAATTTATTCATCGCCTGTGGGGGCGTGTGCTCGGCGTCGTGTTCGGTGTTCCCCTGGTGATTTTTTTGGTGCAAGGTTGGGTCAAAGGGTCGCTCAAGTGGAAACTGGCACTTGCTTTTATTTTGGGCGGGCTTCAAGGCGTTTTGGGCTGGTACATGGTCAAGAGCGGTCTCATCGATCGGCCAGATGTCAGTCAGTATCGTCTTGCAGCCCATTTGGGGGCAGCGCTCGTCATTTATGGATACCTGTGGTGGCTTATTTTGGAATTGCTTGTAGCTGTTGATCCGAGCAAGGATGTTGATCGAAAACGACCCATGTTACGGGGGAGCATTTGCCTCCTGGGCCTAGTCGCCCTGACCATTGTATCGGGTGCTTTCGTGGCGGGTTTAGATGCAGGTTTTGCCTATAACACATTTCCATTGATGGGGGGGCAGCTGATCCCAGATGGACTATTTGAACTGATGCCAATCTATCTGAATTTTTTTGAGAATATTACGACGGTGCAGTTTGATCACCGAGTCTTGGCGATTTTAGCATTGGGGCTCTCAGGTGCTGTCTGGGAGATTGGTCGCCGGCGCGGGATTTCAGGCCGATTGGCGGTCGCATCCCATTTGGTATTGGGCACGGCTTCTCTGCAAGTTGTGCTGGGGGTATCAACACTTCTATTAATGGTCCCTGTCAGTTTAGCATCTTTGCATCAGGCCAATGCTTTTGTATTATTTGGAGCGATTGTTTGGTTGGTTTTTGAAATTCAGAGGCGTTAAGTAGAAAAAAGGGTGCGATCCCGGTTTCATTTAATATATGATCATTCTAGAAAGAGATTTGCCCGTTCTAGTGGCGAGCTTAAATTGAGAGGGATAATGATGAGCGATAATAAATTTCGTCTGATAACACGTAGCGATTTTGACGGGCTGGTGTGTGCCGTTCTGTTAAAAGAATTGGACATGGTCGACGAAATTAAATTCGTTCATCCGAAAGATATGCAAGATGGTACGATCTTAGTGTCAGACCGCGATATCTCGACAAACCTTCCTTATGTAAAAGGTGTTCATCTGGCCTTTGATCATCACCTGAGCGAAACCGTTCGCCTGGACCAAAAGCCCGAAAATCACATTATTGATTCCGACGCCCCCTCAGCCGCACGCGTGGTCTATGATTACTATGGCGGCAAAAAGGCATTTGCCAACATCTCTGATGAGATGATGGTAGCAGTTGATAAAAGTGATTCTGCGCAGTTCAACGAAGACGAAATTCTCAATCCGACAGGTTGGGTGTTGCTAAACTTCATCATGGACGCCCGTACGGGATTGGGGCGCTATCGCGACTTTAGGGTCTCCAATTATCAATTGATGATGGAATTGATTGACTATTGCCGGGATCATACGACCGAAGAAATTCTTGAACTCCCTGACGTCAAAGAACGGACTGACCTCTATAATGAGCATCAAGATAAGGCTAAAGGGCAAATTAAGAAGTGCTCGACCATTTATGAGAACCTCGCCGTGCTGGACCTGCGTGAGGAAGAGATCATTTACGCCGGCAATCGGTTTTTGATCTACGCCCTATTCCCGGATATCAACATTTCGATGCACGCGATTTGGGGATTGAACCGCCTGAACACCGTCTTTGCCGTTGGTAAATCGATCCTAAACCGGAGTTCAAACACCAACATTGGCGACTTGATGTTACAATACGGTGGTGGGGGCCATTTGAATGCAGGTACCTGCCAAGTGGATAACGACGAATCCGAACGTGTTGAACAAGAACTCATCGACGCCATTATCTCTGACGGATAAGGCCTGGGCATATGCCTTTTCAGAGAACAAAGGCATATTTTTGACCCAATTGGGCCCTATAGACCGATTGTGAACGATAAAAAACGATATCCGCAGACTGTCGCCATGTTGATTTGCGTGGCCATGGGACTTGCTGTCTTGCCTTCCTTGAGTGGGTGCCTTGGGGGGCAGTCCACAGTTTCGTGGCTTTTCAACGATCTTGGCAATGGCTATCAGTTGCCGCAGGAAACCCAGGAAGAATTGAAGCGGTTTCGTACCACCTTCGGCAAGTATGTTAAGGGTTCTGAAAGCGCCTCCTCCGAAGGATTGCAAAACTTCGAAGACGCCTTTAAGCGTGTCCGGGTTCATTATGTTCGGAAAGTGCCAGATGCGAAGCTGATCGATGCCGCCGTAAAAGGCGTGGAAGAACTAAAATCAGAACCTAATTCCGTCCAACCAAAGGACTTAGTGGAAGCAGCGTTAGATTCTATGACCGCGTCCCTTGACCCCCATTCCGGCTATTTAAATGGCCAGGAATATCAGGAGATGCAATCTTCGACTCGTGGTGAATTTGGCGGCCTTGGTATTCAGGTTTCCATAGAAAACGGGGTGATAAAAGTCGTTTCGCCAATTGAAGACACCCCTGCGTTTCGTGCCGGATTGAAACCAGGCGATCTCATCACCCATTTGAATGGAGAGATCATCAAAGACCGCCCGATCATGTATTCTGTGCGGAAGATGCGGGGTGAGCCGGGGTCCGATATTACCCTAACCATCAGCCGCGAGGGCACGGCTCCCTTCGATGTCACGATCACCCGTGCGATCATTCGTGTTAAATCGGTTAAATGGCGGACGGAAGGAAATATTGGCTATGTCCGGATTAGTAACTTTTCCGAACGGGTCGAAGTCGGCGTATACGATGCGATAAAAGGTATTCGTCGGAAGATAGGAGGAACTCCTACCGGCATTGTGCTCGATCTTCGCAATAATCCTGGTGGATTGTTGGACCAATCGATCGTTCTTTCCGACGCATTTTTGGAGAAAGGGCTGATCGTATCCATTAAGGGGCGCAATGAACGTGGCAAGCGCGTTTTTGAAGCCGAAAGTGGCGATTTAGCCAAGGGCGTACCTATGGTGGTCCTGATCAATGGTGGCTCCGCATCGGCCTCGGAAATTGTTGCGGCGGCCCTTCGTGACCATGGCCGTGCCATTGTCATGGGCAGTCGATCATTTGGCAAAGGCTCGGTGCAGACGGTGACGCCGTTACCGGTTGAAGGTGCGCTTCGCCTGACCACGTCGCTGTATTATGCCCCGTCGGGCAAAACCATTCAGGCCCGAGGCATTCAGCCGGATGTGGCCATCGTGCCGGGCGAAGAGATCAAACGCCCACGCGAGGCTGATCTCCCCGGAGCCCTCGCCGGTGATAAGACACGCGGTAAGGGTACCAAAGCAAGCATCAAGGAAACTGCGTGTCCTGCGATTGGTGAGAAGAAAGATAGAGGCTTAGGCTGTGCCCTGGCGCTTCTGAATGCCGGTTCTACGGCTAGGTTCTTGGCTTCCTTGGATGCGGGAGCACGGATGTAGGGCTAATTAACACGGCCCATTCTTCCAACGTTTTTCTAACTTTACATAGCATTTGACGGCGCTTGGTTTGTCGTTCCTGAATTCGCCATGGATTTGATCGCCATTACGATAAACGAAGATGCCTTGGCCATGCTTCTTGCCATTTACCCAGGCACCTTTGTATTTTGAGCCGCCGTTGTAGACCATGATACCTTGGCCCTGGCGTTTACCACGAACGAAGCTCCCTTTGTACTTATTTCCTGCGGGCCAAGTGTAGATGCCTTGGCCGTCGCGAATGCCGTCCTTCCAGTCGCCATCGTAGGTGCTGCCTTTCTGCCACTGAACCTTGCCACGGCCATGTCTTTTTCCGGCCCGCATTTCACCCACATAGGTTTCAGTTTGGGGCTCGCCTAAGCGGAAATACTTCCACTGCTCGGTCCCCGTTCCATGGGCGGCCCCATTTTTACAAGGCCCCGTCCAAGTTACGGTTTCCTTTGCTTGGGGGTTCTTATTAAAAATGGCGCAGGCGGGGTTGTTAGCAACCGCTTGCATGCGCGCTTTGCCAGCTTGCGCTGTGCTTATGGTGCCACCAAGTATGCTCGGTAAAATTATGGCGACGAATGTTAGTCCTGCAATTCTCATTGTTCTCTAGTTTCCGATATTCCTTTCGCTAGTATTTAGCAGGAATATGGAAAAATTACGACGCTAAAGAGCCGACGAGAACTTGGTTGGTTGGCTTCTGAGGCGAGAGTGCAATGATCTTGGTGTCTGGGTCGCTCTCGGGGACACGGTAAACATAGACTTGCGGGCAGAACGAATCTTCAAGTCGATGGACGGCTTCAGGTTCCCAGCCAGGAATATCGAAGACATTACTGATGATGAGCGTGCCGGGTTTGAGGGATTGCTCCAGAACAGGGCGGGCCTTTTCAAGCATCTTCGAATGCACATAGAATACGACTGCTCTGACATCATCGGGCAATGGATGGGTCAGAAAATTACCCCGTACGATTTCAAGATTTTTTCGCCAAAACACAATATGCCGCACCTTCATGAACAGCCAAGGTAAGGGCGAGAGTTCGATTGCTAAAACACGGGCGCCTTTGAACCGCTTTGCCATGGGAAACGCCAACGACCCCCATCCTGCGCCCAATTCGCAGAGGGTCCCCGACCCAGTAGGAACCAGCGAAAACATAAAATTTTTGGAAATCCGAGAACTTGGGATGGGTGAAATTCCGGTGATCCCGCAATAGATCAGCGATAGGGTCACACCACTCACTACAGAAACAAGCACGATGTATTCGAAAACCACGATTGGACTCCCTAGGATCTTCGGCACATCCCGGAAAGCCACCAACGCCTCAGTCTTAAGAGAGTAGCGAATAAATCGAGAGATACGTACGTTTACTTAACTACAGTAATACTAGGACAATAAGGTCAGGTAGATCAACCAATCGAAGGTCAATATAGAAACAAATGGCGGAAGGGAGTAGGAGTTGAACCTACCACGAGCGTTTAACGCCCATCACTGGTTTTGAAGACCAGCCAGCGGACCGCCACTGATTCCCTTCCTTAATTTTGCCCCTCAGGTGCCGGGCGAGGCTATTCGCCTCTTGGCTCGCCGCTGTGGCGGCGGACCCCGGTCGGGGTCTTCTCCTATTTAAGTGCTTCAGCACTTAAATGCTCGTTGATGCTACTCCTCTAGTTTTTTCCAAAGACGTCCTCCATCGGTTTAACGATTTTGCGTCCGTCTTGGGAGCGGTGGGTAAAGCCTAATTTGTCGAAGTATTCAAGCACTTCTATCGCTAAGTTGCGACCGATGGCCGATTGGTCGCGGAAGGCGCGGACGTCGATCATGCCGTTTGTGTCTGCGGTCGCGAGGTCAGTGGCAATTTTTGCCAGGCCCTCGACCGCCTCAGGTGGGTAGAATCTGTTGGCCGCGACCTGGCGAACGCGGCCTTGTTTGGTCATGCGTTTTAAGAAACCTTCGATCTTTTTGGGCGGTTGATTGGTCTCATCCGCGATTTCATGAACGATGGGTGGGCGCAAGCCACCGTCTATTAGCAAAGGTTCGATCTTTTGCCACAGCGCGTTGTCTTCGGGGGCCATTTGGGCAGCGTGAGTGGTCAGACTGGCGACTTCGCCATTGCGGGTGATCTTGCCGTCACGAACCAGATGGTCGACCAAAGTTGCGAAGACCAGAACCGGCACGCGGGTGCTCAGCCCGGCGCGGAGGTTCGACAGGGTCAGTCCCGGGCTTTCAGGCTTTGCTTTGTGCCATGCATCGAGAGACTCAGTAGACAGATATTTCAAGGCCTCCCAATGAGGGACCGCAAAGCCAAAGCTGACATCGTCAGTTCCTGCCCGGATCATCTCTGCGTTCTCCCAAAGTGCCACGGCTTCATCCGGTGTCAGATTCCACGACCGAGAAAATTGCCTGAGGTCTAACCCGCCCGGTAACAACGCAAGGACGCCTGCGAGGCTGTCACCAGGTGTTGGACTTTCCATAGCCTTTAGCACCGCCAAGCGCTCTGGGCGGGCACGGCCACGGGCAGGCGGGAAGGGGTCAATGACGGTGCCCCCAGCCATGGTGCGCCGTGCGGTCTGATCCCGAAGAATAAACTTATCGCCCTTGATGGCATTGACCCGGCGGTCAAAGACAATTTGAACCAAGGCTTCCTCTCCGGGCTCAATCGCACGGCCTTCCAGCACCGCGACCCGTCCGGGAACATCACCTGCCCCTAAATGAACATGAACTGGCGTCCAGTGCTTTAGCGACCGGGGCTCACCCGGTAACACCTTAATCCGGGCATCAAACCGTGCCGTTGGATTGTGCGCGTGTTTGGCAACCAGCCAGTCACCGCGATGGACTTGGGATTTGCTGAGGCCCCGACCCGCAATGTTGATGGCGCAGCGTTGGCCAGCTTGTCCGGTCTTGGATTGAGTATTCTGCGCATGAATGCCGCGAATGCGGACCTCAACGCCTTCCGGCGACAAGATGACATGGTCATCGTCGCCGACTTGACCGGAGAACACGGTGCCTGTGGCAACGATGCCCGCACCTGGAATGGTGAAGCATCGATCGACGGAGAGCCGAAAGTTTCCATCTGTAGCGCGCGCCTGGATATCTTCTGCTGCCAATTCCAGGTTGGCTTTCAAATCACCAATGCCATCGCCGGTGATGGCTGAAACCGGCATGATCTCCATATCCGCGAGTTTGGTTGGTGCCAGTAAATTCGAGATTTGGGTGGAGACTTCCGCGATACGATCCGCATCTGCCCGATCAATTTTGGTTAGCGCCACCACCCCCCTGGATACGCCGAGCAAGTCCAGGATCGCCAAATGCTCCCTCGTTTGCGGCATCGGGCCGTCGTCAGCAGCGATCACCAGCAGCGCGTAGTCGATATTGGTGACGCCTGCCAGCATATTGCGAATGAACTTCTCGTGCCCAGGCACATCAACGAAGCCAACAATTGCGCCGTTCTCGCCCAAGGGTTGATAGGCGAATCCCAAATCAATGGTCAGGCCGCGCGCTTTTTCTTCGGGCAATCGGTCGGTGTCGACGCCTGTCAGTGACTTCACAAGCAACGTCTTGCCGTGATCAATATGTCCGGCTGTTGCGATAATCATGGGAGGGGTGTGGGGGTTGATCTCACGGATCTACCTTCGTTCGGTTGCGGAGAAGTCTTTAAGCTAAGTTCGCTTCCCCCGACGGTCAAGGACGCACCCTCAGGTATTTGAGTTACGCCAAGGTAAGCAGCAGGATGATCCCCAGTGTCACCAAGGCCATGCCGGTGATTTCTTTACGTGAAATGTGTTCCTTGAAGAAGAAGGTGGTTATCAGGATCACAAGAACCATTTCGACCAGACCCAGCGCCTTGACGTAGGACACCTGCTGCAAGGTGAAGGCGGTAAACCAAAGTGCAGAGCCGGTCACGCTGGTCAGGCCAACAAACAGACAGGGCTTCCAGTTTCGCATGATAGAGACAATTTGTGCGCGGTCTCGAATGCCAAGATAAGCCAACAGCGCTGCGGCTTGCATGGCAACCATAACCGTCAGCGTCGTAGCGGCAGATAGGACGGCGTTATCTAACCCCAAGGAGAGGCCGGATTTGCGGATGAAGAGACTGGAGAACGCCATGCAGAAGCCCGTCGACAGGCCGACGGCGGCAGCCTTGTTCCAGTAGCTTTCGAACGAGGACATGCCCGCCGCCTTGGTCCGGGCGGCGTTAATAATCAGAACGCCAACAACACTGATGGTGATGGCAACCCAGCCCATGGCCGGGATAACTTCACCAAAGACGACCAGTGCGACCAATGCGGTCAGGAAGACTTCGCTTTTTGAATAAGTCGTGCCGACAGCGAAATTTCGAAGTGAAAACAAATAAACCAGACACACCGTGCCTGCGATTTGAAACAGACCAGCTGCAATAGAACTGAGCCAGAACTCCGTATTCAGTGTCGGAAAGGAAACATCAAAATAATTCAGCAAAGATGTCACATAGATCAAAACAAACGGCAGGCCAAATAGATAGCGGACAAGGGTTGCGCCGACGGCATCCATATGAAGCGTCAGGTGCTTTTGTCCGGCCGTCCGAACGGCCTGCATTACCGAGGCCGCAAGGGTGAAGCCAATCCAGGCGTCAATTTCCACTGTTTGAAAATTCCTTAATAAGCCGTGCCGTCAGTTTTCGTAAATACGCGTTTGCCGTCAATCATTTGTCCCCATAGGTCCGTTCCGGGGTAAAATACTTCGTCGTGGGATCCGCGGTCGCCGACTTCCAAATAAATTGCATCTTGGTCAGTACGGTTGATCAGTTTGTGACCATTCTCTGCACCCGCCTTGAATCCAGCAGCCATGCCGGGCACGAGCACTTGTTCATCATCGTTGGTGATTAAGACCAGCTCTCCCTCCAAAACATAAACAAATTCGTCGCATCCGGTATGCCAATGCCGGAGCGCCGTCTCCACTCCTGGTGGAATGGTGGTAATATTAACACCGAATTTCGTTAGCCCTAGGGCGTCACCCACGGCGCGTTTTTCGCGGGCGTCGTGAGGGCCTTGTAACGGGGACGGATAATTGGTGCCGATCTTTGGCTCAATATCCGCTGGGTCAATGGCGGGGAGGCGGAGGTCAGATGACATAATGTGAGTTCCTTTTTATCAAGGTACGTAGCGTTCGGTCTCTATCTCTTGGGCATCTTTATCGTCGCCACGAAGTTCAATCACATTTAGATCAGGATCACGGATGAAAACGGAGACATGGCCGCTCGAAAAGACCACTGGTCCCTGGCGAATTTCAATATCGTTTTCAGCCAAAGTCTCCATGGTTTCTTTAAGAGATTTCACATCATAGGCAACGTGGGTAATGCCGGGAATTTTCGTCGGCACGTCCATCAGGACATTCTTGCCGCCTTGGTTGTCGTTGGCATTGATCACCAGATTGATCTCAACCCCTGCCGGGTTCCTGATAATAACCACCGCGTCGTCGGTCGCGCGCCAGTGGAAGGTAAAGCCGAGAACGCCATAAAACTTCATCGCGACATCTTCATCGGCGACGCGAATACCAATGTGGTCGAGAGCTTCAATTTCAATCATTGTGACCTCTATATTATTTTATCGTTTTGCGCTGCCATAGAATATGGACAATTCCTAATGCTAATCCAACTGCATTCATCCACATCGGCGCCATAAATAGCAAAAGAGCAACAATCGTAAGAAAACCCCGGGACCTCATATCCAGTTCTTTGAAGCCGTATCCCATAGCCGCCATAGAAATAAAATATATGCCTGCAAAGCTGACAGCGATCCGATATGCGATATCGATCCCAGTGCCTTCCAACAGCAGAAGTTCTGGGTGATAGACAAACAGGAACGGGGCAATGAAAGCGGTAATGGCCAATCGACAAGAAGCAAACCCGGTTCTCATAGGATCGGCTCCGGAAATTCCGGAAGCCCCATACGCGGCCAAGGCGACGGGCGGTGTTATCGAACTGATCACGCCGAAATAGAAGATAAACATATGCGCAGCGACAAGGGATGTCCCCAGGTCTTGCAATGCAGGAGCAACAACAAGCACCAACAACAAGTATGCTGCGATGGTTGGCAGTCCCATGCCCATCACCAACGACGCCATCATAACCATGACCAATGCCAAGAACAGAGACACCGTCGCAACCTCAGTAACGAAAATTGAAATCCGAACACCAAGGGCCGCCAAAACTAAGAGCCCGACAACCATGCCAATAGAGGACGTTGCAGCGACAAGGCTCAGTGAGTTCTTGGCACCTTTTTCAAATCCTTGCAGGACCGATTTGCCAAACTCCCGCGCACTGTCTTGGGCAGATACAATAACTGTATCGGTAAAGATTGGGAGCGCGATCAAGTAAACAACCAGTGCCATTAGAATGATCGGAAGTGCCAAGCCAACAAATGGAACCTGACCCATCCAAAGAAGTTCTGGGGGGAACTTCCAGATGGCGGTTGCCAATGCTAACGGCAAAACGATCGGGAAGCCTCTTAGTCCCGGAACAATTGCACAGGCGAGGCCCAAGCCAAAAAGGGCGTATCTAATATAGTTGCCAGTGTCACCATCGGGCAGCTTTACGGGGCCGTAGGCAAGGAACAGGGCCACGGCTATTGCGGCTCCCATCGCGCCGACACTAGCCGGACCCCAGGTATGACGCATCCACTTGAGGCTCCGTACCAGATCAACCATCACTAACAATGACAGCACCGCCTTGAACCCAGCCCGGCCAGGGGTCTCACCTGCAATGATGCTCGAAAGCAATAGAAACACAGGGATTAGCAAGTACCCGCCTTGCTTAATCTGGTCATAGGCGACCGGGATTTCAGCCGGGTCCATGGCGCCCAAATTGGTCCGGGAGGCTTCAAAATAAATAGAGGAGGACAAACAGAAAAAGTACATTAAGGCCGGTACCAAGCCGTAGAGCATTAATTTTATGTAAGGCACACCAATGATGTCGGACATGATGAAGACGCTGGCCCCCATGATTGGCGGCATAATTTGTCCGCCGCACGAGGCCACGGCTTCGACGGCACCCGCGATAACGCGAGAGAAACCGGTGCGGATCATCAGGGGGATGGTAAAGGTGCCGGTGCTGACCACATTTGCCATGGTGCTGCCCGACACCATCCCGAACATTGAACTGGCGACGACGGCTGCTTGTGCAGGGCCGCCCCTGTATTTACCTGTTAGGGCAAATGCCAAGTTCATTAAAATCTGACCAGCGCCTGTCGCCTCTAATACACCTGATAACAAAATAAAGACGAAGATAAATTCGGTCATGATGGCGGTGATCGTGCCAAAGGTACCATCCGCCGTCAGCCACAAGAACGACGCAAGCCGGTCATGGTTCGTGCCTTTATAAAAAAATGTACCAGGGTCCAGCCACGTGCGGACATCTGGAATTAACAAAGATGCTGCCATCGCTATTAGTAAGGCTAGGGCAGCCTTTGGGGCGACCCAACGCCGCACGGCCTCCAGCGCACCTGCGGCAAATAGTGTGACCATCACAATGTCACCCCAGTAGGCATAGGCGACGACTGATAGGCAGACATAAAATAACGGAAGGCCCGCGACCCGGCGCACCATGTCCAGAATGACGATGGGACCAATGAAGGCGGTTAGGAGATCCAATTCCGTTTCCGCGCCGCTGCGGTCGGCGAGGTCGGCCTCAAATAAAATTAGATAGATGCATGACCAGAGAGCGATGCCTAAAAGGGCAAAATCCCAAGCCCCTGCCAAGAGTCGTTTGGGCGAGGATAATTCTTCCTGAGTTGTCCATTGGGCAGTGGGGTAGAGCAGAAAGACCAGTACTGCAGAAAACGCCACCATCGTGGCGCGCTGCGCCATCGGAGCCAGCAAACCAAAGCCGACCGTATAGAATTCAAATGCTGCGAATGTCAGCGCGAGCAGCCAGCAAAACTTAGCGGTAAAGTTTCGGTATGCGACCACGACGTGAAATAACCCCCAATAGTAAAAACCCCTTCTCCGGGCAGAACCAGAGAAGGGGGTGTAGAAATAGTCTTACGCGGCTACATGCAGCTCTTGAGGCCGATTTCCTTGTAGTAGCGCTTGGCGCCTTCGTGCAGCGGAAATGCTAGACCACTGCAGGCCCCTTTTTTGGTGACGCCTTTGGCTTTTGCTGTGGCTTTCTTGAAAGCACCAAGATTATCAAACATTGCCTTGGTGACTTTGTAGACCAAATCCGCAGACGTGTTGGTACTAGTCGTGAAACCAAAATAGACAGCCATGGTTGTTACGGGGGCGGTGTTTTTCTGATTGGCCCCATAGGCACCAGGTTTCAGCATGTCGACGTTTACGCCGCTGCCGATGTCTTTAGCGAGATTATTGATCACGCCTTTATCCATGTCTATCAAGCGGAATTGCTTGCTCGTCGCCAATTCACGCAACGCCCCGATGGGGACCCGGCCAACTGACAGGTGAGCCGCAACATTGCCGTCACGAAGCTGTTTAAAGCCACCACCAAAACCAGGTGTAGTTTCTTTAATGTCGGTCATTTTGATGCCGTGTGCGGGCAGGAAAATCCGTGCAAACGTCTGCGTCATGCTTGATGCCTTGCCGACCGAAACGGTTTTACCTTTGACGTCCCGAAGGGTTTTGATCCCGGAATCTGCCAGTGTGACCCACTGAAAATGACCAAACGGATAGGCCATGACCGCACGCAAGTTCTTTTTCGGCCCTTCTTTTTTGAAACGACGCTGGCCATTATAAGCCCAAGCACCAATCGCACCACCAATGCCGAACGCAAACTGTGCGGTGCCTTTGGAGAGCAGACGCGCTTGCGCAACCATGCCGCCCGAAGTCTGCGGTGAGACATTCATGTTGGCCTTGTCTTTCAGGACTTTGCTCAGCCCCACAGCCATGGCGTAGGCACCACCTTTTAGCCCACCACCTAATACGGTGACGGATTGAGCCGATGCAGATGTCGTAAAGAATAATGCTGCTGAGACGACCGCAACACTGGTCAGAATTTTATGTTTCATTAGTAGACCCTCCCAAAGTTTTGATTTGTTGATTGCGCTCAACGTATCAGAAACTTAGGAGGTATCCTAATAACATTCCAGTGAATTTTCCTGAAATTCAGGGAATGCAGCCACCTGGAAGTGCATAAAGACCATTCAGGAAACCCAGCAAAATTCTTTTGAATTCGTCGCGTTTCTGGATGTCGGGTAGGTGGCCGGCGTCCTTGTAATTTTGGCAAATTAGTCCGAGAGCAGATAGGTTTAGTGGATTATTTTTTACCTTTACCTTTACCTTTGCCCTCACTCTTGCCTTTCTCGTTCTCATCGTTGCAGGGTTTATCTTTCGAGCAACTTTTTTCTTTCTTTGGCTTTTTGTTTTTCTTGGCTTTCTTGGCTTTCTTATCTTTGTGGCCACCCGCCCAGGCATTGGAGATTTCGATGCTAAACGTGGCAATGTTAAAGGAAACGGGAGCCGCTGTTAGACCGATAACAGCAAGACCGAGAACCAAACCGAAAAGATATTTACGAAAAGTCATTTTAGAGGTCTCCTTACTGAATTAACTATCAATACCAGATACCACTTATTGAGCGCTTAGAAAACCTAGAAGCACCTGGTTAAACTCATCCCGTTTTTGGATGTTGGGCAGGTGGGCGGCGTCCTTGATGATCACCAATTCTGAATCTTCGACACCTTCATGAAGCACTTTGGCGGATGAGACGGGGCAGGCCGGGTCTTCCTCACCAACGATTACGATGGTTGGTGCTTTGATCTGGCCTAAAACGTCGCACTGGCTCATATCCCGGATGGCGCGTGCGCAACCGAGGTAACCTGTTAGATTAGAGCTGTTGATCATTTTACGCACCAGCGCAACCTCATCCGGGTTCGAGTCGTGATACGGTGCTGTGAACCAGCGTCCAAGGGTGGCGTCTGCCAAGGCCTGGGTGCCGCCTTCCTGTGCTTGGGCAATGCGTTCATTCCAAAGCTCTGGCGGTGGCATAAGGCAGGCTGTGTCGCATAGCGATAAGGACATCACTTTGTCCGGGTAGTAAACCCCCATCAATTGAGCGATAAAACCACCCATAGATAGTCCTACAAAATGAACCTTCTCAACGCCTATGGCGTCTAGGAGGCCCGCCGCATCGTCGGCAAACATCTTGATCGAATAGTCGCCTTCTGGCGCATCTGTGCCGCCGTGACCGCGCTGATCATAGCGTAACATTCGGAATCCCGCTTTGGTGATCGCGTCAACCTGATCATCCCACATGGTGTAGTTGCTAATCAGGCTGTTGCTAAACATGACGACAGGGCCATCTTCCGGACCGTCAAACCGATAGTTGATAGAAATACCATTCGCAGTAACAGTAGTAGACATTGTTGGCTTTACTCCGCAGCAGCAGCCTGGGCGAGGCCCGGCATATCAAAATTTCGTTTGTCCAATTCGGCGATCAATGCCGTCTTTTGTTCCGCCGTTAAGGGAACCAAAGGAGGTCGCACATCATCCCATTGAGCATCCCCAGACCAATGGCCGGCGGCTGCTTTCAATGCCGGGATCATCGGGAAGGCTTGAAAGGTGCCACGAATATCATTCAGGCCATCTTGCAAGGCATCCGCTTCATCGGACTGCCAGTTCGCATACAAGTGATGAATCGCCGCTGGGTTAACGTTTGCGGTGGCTGAAATGCAGCCTGCTCCGCCCGCCCGCATGTTTTGCAGCAGGAAGCTTTCACTGCCGGCAAAGACGCGGAAGTCGTCCCATCCCCGATCCAGCATGCCCTTGGTGTTCTCCCAATCACCGGAACTGTCTTTAATGCCGACGACAGTATCGGGATAGGCCTTAACCAACCGCTCGATTAGATCATGAGAGAGGCCGACTTGGGCGACGGGCGGGATGTGATACAGGTAGACGCGAAGATTAGACGACCCAACCCGCTCGATAATTTCTGCGAAATTCTTGAACAGGCCATCGTCAGGTACACCCTTGTAATAGAACGGCGGCAGCATCAACACGCCACCGACACCCAGCTTCACGGCATGTTCGGTCAACCGGACTGAATCACTTAGCGCGCAGCAGCCGGTTCCCGGCATCATCCGTTTCGGATCAATACCACCATCGACCAAGCGATCCATCAGCATGATTTTCTCATCAACCGACAAGGAGTTCGCTTCGCTGTTGGTGCCAAACGCGGCAAGGCCAACATTTTGCGACAGCATCCACCGGCATTGGGTGAGGAGCCGGTCAGGATCAGGGCTTAAATCCGCTTTGAAGGGTGTGATGACGGGGGTCAGAACCCCTGAGAATTTTTCGGGTGCGCTCATGAGATGTCTCCATGACTACGAGAATTTTGCATTAGGTAGCATTCTCGGGCCCTAATGCACAAGCTGTTGCAGCCACAACCTCCGTTGATTAAGCTTTAATCCCATGAATAAGCCAAAGCTAAAAGCCCCGCCCGGGGCCTGTGACACTCACTTTCATATTTATGAGCCTGAGTATCCAAAGTGGCCAACAGCGCCACGTCCACCGACACCGGATGCGACCTACGCCGATTATGTAAAGATCGCAGCAAACTTAGGTTTGGAACGCTTCGTCGTTGTGCAGCCGACTGCCTACGGCCATGACAATAGCTGCACGCTGGAAGCTGTGGAAAAGCTTGGCGGACCTGCTAAGGCGAAAGCTGTGGTAGTGGTGGACCTGGAGACTACTGATGCTGAATTGGAAAAGCTGACCGCGCAAGGCAGTGTCGCCATCCGCTATCATTTTTTCCCAGGCGGTGCGCTTCCTTGGGATAATTTTGGGACCTTGGCCAACCGGGTTCATGATCACGGCTGGCATGTTCAATTACAAATGAACTGTCGTGAGCTGCCGGAAAAGCTGGACTTGATCAGGAAAGTACCAGGCAAGTTGGTAATTGATCACTGCGGCAAGTTCATTGATCTCGTGAAACCCGACCATCCTGGGTTCAAAGCCCTCCAAGGCTTGGTTGATGAGGGTAATACCTGGATCAAGCTCAGTGCACCTTATGAGTTCTCTACATCAGGCCCGCCGTTTTTCGATGATGTTAGTGATCTAACCAAATTATTAATCGAACAAGCCCCAGACCGCATGCTGTGGGCCAGTAATTGGCCCCACCCTGGCAACCAAAACCCACGCCCAGACGACGTAATACTGTTGGATACCCTACTGGATTGGGCGGGTGATGACGTGACAATTAAGAAAATTCTTAGTGACAACCCAGCGGAAGTGTATGGGTTCGAATAGGACCTCAACACCACCTTAGATAATAAGCCAATAAAACCTAGTATTTACGTAGAGAGTACCCACCTAAGAGTAACTACTTTGGTCAAGGCATGGCGGTCTTGATTGCATGTGCCATTGCTTGTATCCGTTATCGTCGTGATTTTTCTTACGCGGCCTAAAGTGAATGATTAACGTATTATGGGTAAATCAAAATCTGATAGCCTTATAGGCGAATTTGCTGACGAAAGTCGAGATGCCTCTGGCGCGTTCAGATTGTTTTTTGATCAGGCGGCTGGAGCGCTCGCTGTAATAGATTTGGACGGGACTTGTAAACGCGTAAATCCAGCATTTTGTCAGATGATCGGCTATGAAGTAGATGAAATAGTCGGGAGGTCCATCCTTGATTTTACGCATCCGGATGACCGGGCTAAGACCGAAGGTGACCGAACTTCTGCCCTAAATAAGAGTTCGCCTACCCGCACGGAGAAGCGATATTTACACAAAGACGGCCATATCGTGTGGGGTGTCGTAGATCGCGCGATAGCGGTAGATGATGATGGGACACCGCTTCATACCATCGGTCAAATTCAAGATATTACCGAGTTGAAACGAACCCAAGAATCCCTGCGTAAAATCGAAGAATTCCATAGCCGGGCTATTGCTGGCGCGAATGACGGGCTCTGGGAAATGGACCTAAAGACCGGAGCAGTATATCGTTCCCCCCGTTGGTCATTGATGTTGGGATATGAGGTCGGTGAAATTGCCGATACCCGTGAAGCCTTTCTCGATATCGTGCATCCGGATGATGTTGAAATTTTAAAATCATCACACACCAGCCACATAGAGGATAACGTACCGTTAGATTACGTTACGCGTCTACGGCATAAGAAGGGGCATTGGGTCGATATTCGTACAAGAGGCCAAATGACAGCGAATGAAAATGGTGAGCCGTTGTATTTATCCGGATCAAATATGGATATTACCGATCAAATTGCGGCAAAGTCAGCTTTGCAGGAGAGTGAAGAGCGTTTTCGCGATTTTGTTTCTTCTGCCGCTGATAGATTCTGGGAATTGGATGATCAATTCCGCTATACCTACATTTCTCAGCTCAAAGAAAATTCTGAACGGCTTACCGGGAATTCAGTAATTGGCAAGACCCGCTGGGAAATTGTGGGTGTCGATCTCGAAGACGAAAATTGGAAGGCGCATCGGGCTGATTTAGAAGCACATCGACCCTTCCAGAATTTTATCTATCAACGTCACTATCCCAACGGTGGAACGGTTTGGATGCAGGCCAGTGGCGTGCCTGTATTTAATAGTGATGGAACCTTTAGCGGATACCGCGGGACTAATCTTGAAATCACGTTAGAGGTCGAAGCGGCAAAGGCCAGCGAAGAGTCAGAGAAGAAATTCCGCGCCTTATTCGAAATGGCTGGCGATGCCATTATGGTATCCGACCCCACTAATTTTAAATTTATTGAGGTCAACAAACTGGCAGCAGAGCAAAGAGGCTATAGCGTCGATGAATTGGCCGGAATGAATATCCGTGACATTAACAAAGTGTTTGATGCCGAGTTGGCCCAAGGGCTTCGCGATGAATTGGCTCGGGTCGGCGAACTTACCTATGAGACAGAACACAAACGTAAGGATGGTTCATCATTTCCCGTGGAAATCAGGTCACGCCTTTTGGAAATAGATGGTAAGAATGTTGTCTCTGCCATCGTCCGAGATATCACAGAGCGCAGGGAAGTTGACCGCCTAAAGGACGAATTTGTTTCCACTGTTAGCCACGAACTGCGCACGCCCCTGACCTCCATAAAAGGAGCGCTAGGACTTATCCAGTCCGGTATTGGTGGCAGCATGTCTGAGCAGATGTCTTCGATGCTGGAAATTGCACTTCGAAACTGCGAACGCCTTATCTTATTGATTGGCGATATTCTTGATATGGAAAAGATTGAAGCTGGTAAAATTGATTATGATATGGGGCAGGTCGATGTTTGTGAGTTGGTCGCAGATGCTCTTGAAGCCAACAAAAGCTACGGCGAACAATATGGCGTATCGTTTCTCTTTGATGCGCCAACAAATGGGGCGAAATTTCAGGTTGAAGGTGATGACGCCCGACTGATGCAGGTCATGTCCAACCTTATCTCGAACGCGGCTAAGTTCTCTCCGAAAGGAGCAGACATCAATATTTCTGTTGTCAGACAAGAAGATATGGTGCGCATATCTGTAAGCGATTATGGGCCAGGTATCCCGGTAAAGTCCCAAAGCCAAATATTTCAAAAGTTCTTCCAGGCGGATGGTTCCAGCACTCGCGAAAAAGGCGGTACTGGGCTCGGCCTCAGCATTTCTAAAGCCATCGTTGAACATCACAATGGCAGCATCGCCTTCGATACGAACGTCGGGAAAGGCACGACGTTTTATTTTGATCTGCCGATGGCGGATTAAGTCCAGACAAGTGGGCACAGTTGCCTTCCTTCAAAAAACTCTGCATAAATCGATCTTATTGGTTCTTTAATCGTGGGGACGTTCATGCAAGCGATCATGTTGGCTGCGGGGGTTGGTAGCCGTCTGTTTGGCGATACGGATACTCAACCGCCTAAGTGTCTCCTGGAATTTGATGGCAAGACGCTGCTGCGTCGTCATATCGAAATCCTTTACAATATGGGGATCGAAGGGCTGACGTTGGTGCTGGGGTACCGCAAGGATGAAATCTTGGCTGAAGCCGACCAAGTGCAGCGCGACATCGGTGCTAATGACTTTGTACATCATGTAATAAACCCCGATTACCGGCTGGGTACGGTGGTCTCCATGCACACGGCCAAGTCTGTGCTAATCGGTGGATCGGATGTTCTGATGATGGACGCCGATGTGCTTTATACGCAGACGCTGATTAAACGATTGTTAGAGTCTCCCCATCCTAATTGCTTGCTGGTTGATCGAGAGCTTGATCCTGGCGACGAACCGGTAAAAGTTTGTATCGAAAACGAAACGATTGTAAATTTTGGCAAATTGCTCCCACGCAACTATGAGACCATGGGGGAATGGCCAGGCTTTATGAAATTGAGCCCGCGAATTGCCAGCCGCATGGTTGAAGCCTGTGCCGCGATCATTGATGCCGGTCGACCTGAGCAACCGTGCGAGGATGCGATCTACGATGTGCTGATGGCGGAACCTGGCGTATTTGGATTTGAAGATGTGACAGGAGAGCCTTGGATTGAAATTGATTTTCCGGAAGACCTTGAACGGGCGAAAGTTGTCATTCTGCCCAAATTAGGGAAGGCGGTCGCGTGACTGATGATCCCTTAAGATTGAACCTGGGCTGCGGCAAGAACCTCAAGGAGGGGTTCCTCAATGTCGACAAGTTTGGAGAGCCTGACCTGCGCCATGACTTGGAAGAATTTCCGTGGCCGTGGGAAGACAACAGCGTTTCCGAAATTCTGCTCAATCATGTACTTGAGCACCTGGGCCGGGACGCCGATGTATATTTTGGGATCATTAAGGAAATTTACCGAGTGATGATCCCGGATGGCCGGATCTTCATCGTCGTGCCCCATCCGCGCCATGATGACTTTATAAATGACCCTACCCACGTAAGAATTGTCACCCCCGAACATATGGCCCTGTTTTCCAAGACGAAAAATCAGGAATGGGCGGAAGGCGGGCACGCCAATTCACCCTTGGGGCTATTCATCGACGTCGATTTTGAGGTTGTGCGCACCAACATTACGCCGTCGCCTGATTACGTGAAAATGCTGGAGAACAATATAATCTCCAGAGAGCAATTCTTAGCCGACTCGCGCAAATTCAATAACGTCATAAAACAATATTCGATGGAAGTTCGAGTGGTAAAGTAAGCGGCGATTCCTCAGATATCCGCCGTGTCACCTGACTCTGCCGAACGGATCGCGGCTTCCCAAAGTGCCGGGGTGGCAATGATTTCTTCGTCGGTCATGGGGTAGGGGGCACCGCCGTTAATCGCATCGGCAAAGGCTTCCTGTTCGAGACGAAGCGTGTCGATCATTTGATAAGTTTTAACCACTTCACCAAATTCGCCATCTTCGTTCATACGGATGACTAAATTATGCTGGCCGCGCATTTCGGCCCATCCCTTGGATCCAAATACGGCAAGTCGCCAGATATAGGCCGTTGCTTCTAAGGATGCGGCGTAGCCACTGGTTCCTTTGCCGAACCATAGCAGCATCGCCGTGGTGTCGTCGGCAACGGTCAATGCCTTGCGGGTGGAGACAGCGTGGACCCGTTGGGCAGGTCCCGCCAGACCGACCATGGCGTCGATCATATGAACCCCTTTTGCCGCCATGCCCCCCAAAGTGCTTTCCCCAGGGGCGACCCGCCAGACACCTTCTTTTAAATCATAACCGCTGGGGTTCGAAAAATTGCCTTCCATATGCAATATTTCGCCAAGCTTTCCAGACCGCACCATGTCTTGAAGGTCTGTATAGGCCGGATAAAAACGACGGTTGTGGGCGACACCCAAAACCACACCCGCATCCCGGCATGCCTTCACGGACTGCTCCGCGCTCGCCCGATCCAGGGTAAAGGGTTTTTCACACAGCACGTGCTTGCCGGCCTTGGCCGCCAGTTGGACTTGTTCTGCGTGGGTACTGTGGGGTGATGCCAAGACCACGGCATCGACGTCATCTCGTGCAAGCAATTCCTCATAGCTGTTGGTGAGGGAAAAGCCGTGTTTTTCAGCAAATGCGCTTGCAGATTCTGATGTTGTACGGGTTCGTCCACCAACAAACTGGATCTTGTCGCTTTTGCCTTGGACAGCCTCAACGAGAAATTGTCCCCATCTTCCCATGCCGACGATGACTGCATTGATCATGGCTTAATTCTCCTCCGAAATGTCTAAATAACCACTGGATCGCCTGTTTCCACTGACTTGATCGCAGCTTCCCAAAGCGATGGAGTGGCAATGATCTCTTCCATGGTCATAGGATAGGGTGCACCTCCGTTGACGGCATCAGCGAAGGCGTCTAGTTCCAGGCGCGCGGTGTCAGCAACGTCGTAGTCTTTAATTTCTTCACCAAGTTCACCGTCTTCGTTCATGCGGATGACCAGACAATGTTGGCCGCGCATTTCAGCCCATCCTTTTGAGCCGAAGGCGCAAAGCCGAAACATAAAGGCTGTGGCGTCCAAGGAGCCTAGATAACCGCTCGTGCCCTCAGCGAATTGCAGCATCATTGCGGTCGTATCTTCACTTAAGGGCAATACCTTACGGGTGCTGGTCGCACTGACCCGTTGAATAGGGCCAGCCAAGCCGACCATGGCATCAATGCAATGTAGGCCTTTGCCAGCCATTGATCCCAAAGAACTCTCTCCCGGCTCAACCCGCCAATTCCCTTCTTTTCGACGATAGCCACTGGGGCCTGAAAAGTTTCCTTCGAGATGCAGAATTTCGCCGAGCTTTCCGGAACGAACCATGTTCTGAAGTTCCTGATAGGCAGGAAAAAATCTTCGGTTGTGGGCGACACCCAAAATAACGTCTGCGTCCTTGCATGCCTGCACCGAATCTTCGGCGCTGGCTTTATTCAAGGTAAAGGGCTTTTCGCAAAAAATATGCTTGCCCGCCTTGGCAGCCTGCTGAACCTGGGCAGCGTGCTGGCTGTGGGGTGTTGCCAAGATAACAGCGTCCGCTCCCTCAAATTGCAAAAGCTCCTCAATGCTATCAACCAAGGGGAATCCGTGCCCCTTCGCGAAGGCTTTTGCTTCGTCGGAGGAAGATCGGGTGTTCCCGGCAACAATCTTAATTTTATCGCTTTTTCCTTGAATGGAATTAACCAGAACCTGGCCCCAAGTTCCCAAGCCAACAATAACTGCATTAATCATTAAATCGTCTCCCCTTCGTAATTCTGGGGCGAGTTTAGCATTCGATCTGGCATTTAAAAGCCTCATGGACAAACCCTCTTTGGAATAACTAATATATTGTCTGAATTTTTATCTATTTGGAGTTTTCATCATGGACACGCTGACTGAGCCCGCTTCGACAGAGATCAGAACGGACATCAAACCCGAATTCTTCGACATGGGCATTCAGCTTATGTCGCAAGGTCGTTCGCACCGTGAAATGTTTCGCACCGGTGCATTGGACGCCCGTATGAAGACCTATGCATCTGGCGGCGAAAATGGTCTTCATGCGCATATGGACGAAGACCACGCCTTCATTGTCATGCAGGGAAGTGCGACGTTCTACGGTCCTAATGGTGAATCGAAAGAAGTTGGTGTGCACGAGGGCATCATGCTGCCGATGGGGTCATTCTATTATTTCAATGCTTCTGGAGGCGAGCCACTTGTCATACTGCGCCTTGCCTCACCCGTATCCGGCAACGAACACTTACCGCCGCGCATGAAACCTGACGGAACGCCTCTGTTGGGTTCCGACAAGGGAAACAAAAAGGCTGATCCAATTTTCATAGATGGTGAGTTTTTCAAATAGGACGCTAAGTCTCACTTTGAATTTTCCTAATCCAAGGGTGGGAAATTTCCTAATCCAAGGCTGGCAAGGTCCGGCCTTGCCCGCTATTGTCCGCGAAATGAACATTACGCTGTAATTGAGGTGCCCTTATGTCTGACAAAAAGTTCGATAAATCCAAGCTGCCCAGCCGTTATGTAACCGTTGGTCCGGAACGTGCGCCGCACAGATCATTTCTGTATGCCATGGGGCTGTCGGATGAGGAGATTGCGGCACCTTTGGTTGGCGTGGCAACGACATGGAACGAAGCTGCACCCTGCAACACTGCGCTCGGTCGTCAGGCTCAGGTCGTCAAAAAGGGCGTCAAATCCGCTGGTGGAACCCCCCGGGAATTCACCACGATCACCGTTACCGATGGCATCGCCATGGGCCACCAGGGCATGAAATCATCGCTGATCAGTCGTGAGATCATTGCTGATTCGGTTGAACTCACCATGCGGGGACACTGCTACGACGCGTTGGTTGGGCTTGCCGGATGCGATAAGTCCTTGCCGGCGATGATGATGTCGATGGTTCGGCTGAATGTACCTTCGGTCTTCATGTATGGCGGGTCGATCCTGCCGGGTAAATTTAAGGGCAAGGACGTCACCGTCCAAGATGTGTTCGAAGCTGTTGGTGAACACAGCGCCGGCAATATGGATTTGGAAGAACTGCTGGCATTGGAATGTGTCGCTTGTCCGTCCGATGGTGCCTGTGGTGGTCAATTTACCGCCAACACCATGGCCTGTGTATCAGAAGCCATTGGTTTGGCATTGCCTGGGTCAGCCGGTGCCCCGGCACCGT
The DNA here is from genome assembly GCA_018660465.1 of Rhodospirillaceae bacterium. Classification (NCBI taxonomy): domain Bacteria; kingdom Pseudomonadati; phylum Pseudomonadota; class Alphaproteobacteria; order Rhodospirillales; family Rhodospirillaceae; species Rhodospirillaceae bacterium. The sequence continues at coordinate 32,176 of JABJKH010000089.1, read as the reverse complement.
ATTCGTCGCGCGATGCTTATGCTGAAAAATCTGGTGAGGCGGTGATGGCGCTTTTGGAAAAGAACATCCGACCGCGGGACATCGTCACACTTAAGGCGCTGGAAAATGCGGCCGTTGTCGTCGCGGCAACAGGGGGCTCGACCAACGCGGGCCTTCATTTGCCTGCAATTGCCAGTGAAATTGGCATCGATTTTAGCTTGTTTGACGTTGCAGAAATCTTCAAGAAAACGCCTTATATCGCTGACTTAAAACCCGGCGGTAAATACGTTGCGAAAGACCTGTTTGAAGTCGGCGGCGTTCAGATCATTCTGAAAACGCTTTTCGAAGCGGGTCTTATCCATGGCGACTGCATGACTGTCACTGGCAAGACCATGGCGGAGAATTTGGCGGAGATCGACTTCCCGACGGATCAAGACGTGATCTATCCCGCATCTAAACCGATCACGCCCACGGGCGGTGTTGTTGGCCTGAAAGGCAATTTGGCCCCGGAAGGCGCGATCGTAAAGGTTGCTGGTATGGATACACAGTACTTCAAGGGAAAGGCGATCTGCTTTGACTGCGAAGAAGATGCTTTTGCCGCGGTTGAGATGAAACAGTATTCGGAAGGGGACGTCTTTGTCATTCGCTATGAAGGCCCTAAGGGTGGTCCTGGCATGCGCGAAATGCTGTCGACCACGGCGGCGATCTACGGCCAAGGCATGGGTGAAAAGGTCGCCTTGATCACCGATGGCCGGTTCTCTGGTGCGACCCGCGGGTTCTGCATTGGCCACGTCGGCCCGGAAGCAGCTGTTGGAGGTCCGATAGGTTTGTTAAAGAATGGCGACGTCATCACCATCGATGCGGTCAACGGCACCATTGATGTGGAGCTTTCAAATGAAGAATTGGAAGCCCGCAAAAAAGAATGGCAGCCGCGTGAGAACGACCATCAATCCGGCGCCCTCTGGCGCTACGCTCAGACCGTTGGCAATGCGCTGAACGGGGCGGTGTCTCATCCGGGTGGCAAGTCAGAGAAGCAAATATACGCCGATATTTAAAACTTGAATGGATTGAGTTGGGTGTGGCTTATACGGCCATAAGGTCGATAACCATGCCTTCTCTGGCGACGACGGATTGATCCCAGGCTTTAATAACCTCAGCCTCGATCTCCGCCATGCGGGTGTCATCATGTTCTGGGTCGTGGTGGAAAACGACGAACTTTTTGACGTTTGCGAATTGGCATAACCGCATGCCTTCGTTCCAGGTGGAATGCCCCCAACCAACCTTCGACGGGTATTCTTCTTCCGTATAGGTGCAGTCGTAGATGACGACATCGGCACCATCAATCAATCGAAGAATTTTTTCATCGGGCTTCTTCGCATCGTGCTCTGTGTCGGTGATGTAACAAACCGACTTTCCAGCATGTTCGATCCGGTAGCCTGTCGCTTCATTAGGGTGTTTCAAGGGGGCTGTGCGGACCCGGACGTCGGGATAAAGATCAAACGTCTCTCCCGCCGAAAAATCATCGAACTGCAGGTCTGATTGCATCGCTTCCAATGGGATCGGGAACATGGGTCCAACCATCTGGCTCGAGAGGGTGTGACGGATAGAGCCGCGCCGATCCTTGAGATGGCCTGCCAAAATATTGAATGAATGCGTTGGGATGTAAGCCGGCACGAAAAATGGAAACCCATTGATGTGGTCCCAATGGGTATGGGTGAACATCAAGTGTGCACTGGTTACGCCGTCAGCGAGAATTTTTTTGCCCAATTCACGAATGCCGGTGCCAGCATCCAAGACAATGATTCGGTCGTCAATGCGCACTTCGACACAACTGGTATTGCCGCCGTAGGTCGTATACTGGGATGATGCGCAGGCAATGCTGCCCCGCACTCCCCAAAATCTTACTTCAAACGACATTCGAGCCCTCTGTACGGGCACCCCCCAAATGGTTGCCCTCCGTTAAACCGACCGCACCGCAGTCGGGTTCTTGTTTACAGTTATACACATCCGATTCAAGAAAGTCTGCGTTTATTTATTCAATATTTTGAGGGAATTACCCGGTTTCAGCCCCAACTCCTGGTCTGCACGGCCAAGGTTAACCGAAATTTCCACCAATCCGTTAGCGTTCTTATACCAAAAGGCCTGCCCTGGTTCGCGGTTTGAGAACGTTTCGGCAAGGCTAAGTTGTTGCCCTGCAACCTTAATTTCAGCATCTTTGGACAAACTATCGGCCCTTAGACCCGTCATCGCATTACCCAATCCATCGATATAGATGATCTCTGCCAAGTCATCAGGCCAGGCCTCCATCCGCAGGGGGGCATGTGGCTCAGCTAGTGTTGCGGGATCAACCCCCAACGCGAGCTTTGCAGCAACAGGTGCAAACAGATCACGCCCATGAAAGGAATTTGAGAGACGGTCAGGCTGCCAAGTGAGTCGCCAAGCCGTTGCATCACGGCGCCTTATCAACACCTCAAACAGGCCGTTATCAGGGCCGACGAACCATTGCGCACCCGCTTTTAGGGCCACAGGCGCACGGTCGCTGCCGACGCCGGGGTCGATAACGCACACAAATACAGCATTATCTGGGAAATCATCCGCATAGGTCGCCAAAAGATAGGCAGATGCCTTGGGATCGAAGGACGGCGCATCATCGAACAGAGATATGATATCGCCCCGCCAACCAGCCTGGCGCAGGGCTGAGCGCATCTGGCCCGTATAGGGCAATCCAAAATCGGTGAAGAGGACGATCATATGGCCCCCTAAAATAAAGAAATCCTACTTAAGACGATTTTTTCTTTTTGGGCTTTTCCAACAAGTCCTTCATTTTGATCTGAAGCGGCTTGACCTTGTAGTCCCACAGCTTGAACACCCAGCCCTTGGTCCGGGTATTGATAACTTCAGCCTCTTTCACGGCGTCAGCGGACTTTCGGTCGGCGTTGGCGCTCACTCGGGCCCAGGTATCATTACCGGTGGTAAACATCTTAAGGGTCACCGTCAGGCCTTTAAACGTATGGTAGGTCGCGGAGAAGATCTTGTCCTCGGGGAACGTAATACCACCCTCAGGCGAGATATCACGCAACTCCATATCTTTCAGGCCATTGGCGAGGTCAGTGAGCTTGTCATCAGCACTGTCGCTCAGTTTGGCACCGGCAGGCAGGGTTTCCAACAAGAAGTCCTTAACTGCCGCCGTTTTGCGGGAAATAATAATTTCATTGCCGTCTGCCGTCAGAGTATGAACCCATTTAATCCGAGCGATTTTGACATTAACCAAAGTCTGGTCGAGCCAATCTAGAATATCGCGGGAAAGTTCCAAACGCCCGCGGCCAAGATAGGCCTGTTCTTCACTCGGACGACGGAAATAGATGCCTTCGTCGTCTTCACCACCGCCCATGCTGAATTTGCGGTTGCCGATTATAAGTTCTGCGAGCACTTTTCCGGAAGCATCTTTCAATCCCAAATACTTGGAATCAAAATCTTTGCCCTTGGTATCCTGCACAGAAATACGCGAATACAGCTTTGGATTTTTTGTCTTTGCATCGACCACCAAAAGATTAGATACCGCGGCAATCATCTCGCGAATTTTCGAAAATTTGGCCGGATAGTTGTGCTTATCAACGACGATCCACTTGTCTTTCACCCGTTTGACACTGTACCGACCGTCGGAATTTTCAATACGGATTTCAGCGACATCGTTCATCGTATCTGCCAAGTCCGGGAAAGCCGAATGTTCAACGCGGACAGTCTGCGAGTTCCAGTAGCGTTCTGCGACGCTGAACCCAGCGGCAATGACAACGACGACAGTAAGAGCGGACAACCAGACAAAGGTTTTAGAGTTCATTTTTTTCTTCCTAAGCCACGACCGGTTGGTGCCGTTTGCGGCGGCGAATGACGGCTAAGATAACGGCGATCAAGCTGATGATCAGCGGCATGGCCCAAATATTCAAAATCTTCAACCGCGTATCCAACGACTCAATATCCCGCTTTAGCGCGTGCTGGACGCCCCTAAGTTGACGGCGAATACCGATAAGCTGATTGCGCAGTCCAAGCATGGCTGCTTTCTGCTTATCCGACACGATTACCGTGCCCGTGCCCGTGGTTTGCTTTTGCAGACCACTCAGCTTTGTTTCCAACTCGCTCATCTTATCCCTGAGAGATTTTTCTGTCTTGCGGTACTTGAACTCTGCCGCCTTCTGGATTTGCGTCACCCGATGGAAAGGCCGGGCTGATTCGCCGCGACTGCGCAGACTGATCAGTGCATTACTGCCAGTCAGGTTGTCCACAGAGTTGGTTACGAAGTCACCGTTGCTGGAGGTTGGGATGACCATCTTGCGACCGAAGAAGTCCTGGGTTTGAGTCCAGAAACGATCGGCCAGCATATCTGTATCGGCAACCAAGATCAGGTTGACGGCTTCCTTGGATTCGGCCAAGTGTGCCTTCACGACTTTATCGCGATCTTCTTTTTTCTCGCCCTCAAGTTTCGGCGGGCCGTCTGGAAAGGCCGTCTTTACTGGACCTTGTAAGCGGGCTGCCAAGACGTGTTTGGTATCATCGGCTTTAAATTTTTCGAAAATTGCGATTGGGTTAGGCTTGGTCATCACCAACTTGAGATCCTGTAGCGCAGATTTGGCGCTGGACGTGATCAGCGGTGTCAGGGTGGTCTTGGCGTCTTTCTTCAGGGTTAGTGAGCCTGATGACGCAAAGAATACCTGCTTAAGCTCAGACGTAACCACATCGTCGTCAGACATCACCCGTGCATCGGTTTGGAACCAGGGAAGATAATCGACCGCAGCTTGGGTGCCCATCGTTGACGTCTGAACCTTCACGGAATAGGTCTGATCGCTGACGAATTTCTCGTAGTCCATCTTTACGCCCCAGGCATCAAGAAGATCTTTTATGATGTGGCCCGACGCCGTATTTCCACCACCAGGGCGGCGTGTGGCTTGGTTAAACCCGACGGTGTATTCAGAATGCGGGTCTATAAACACCATCGCCCGTCCACCGCGGAGGATGAACTGATCAATGGCGTATACCAGTCGCTTGGAGAGTTCCATCGGGTGCGCGATCATCAGCACATCAATATCTTCGTCGATGAACGGCTGAGTTGGTGCAATCGTCTTAACTTCAAAGAACTGCTTCAGGCGGTCCGTCATGGCCCAAGGTGCACGCCGGTTCAACGGGTCTGAATCCATGTTCAAAGCGTTGATCAACCCAACCACTTTCTGCTTCGGCTTGGAGAGGTCAAAGACCAACCGAGTCAGGTCGTATTCCAAGCTCTGTTCACGTTGTAGATTAAAAAATGGAATTTTTTCTTCATCATCGGTGCTGTTGGTCCCGGCCAGGCCAAAATAGCCTTGCTCGCCGGTTTCGCTTAGCGGCACGCCTTGTAGGCCGTATGCGACGGCTTCGTCTTCAATCGCGGAGTAGGGCTCCGGATCATGGATTTCCAGGATCAGCTTACCATTTGCCAGATCAACATAGTTCTGCAAGAACTCGCGAACCCGGCTGATATAGTTGCCGTGAATGGGGCTTCTGTCAGTCAGGCTCCTAGAGGCATAAAAGCGAAGCTTAATCGGCTCTTCGATTTTGGAGAGCACTTCACGGGTTCCATCGGAAAGCGTGAACAGCTTGCCTTCTGTCAGGTCCAATTGGGCCGACCGCAAAGTGATCGTGCTCAAAAGGTTCAAGGCGACAAATAATACGATTGCCAGCACCACACCGATCACGCCCAAAGTGTTCCGTTCTAGGGAATTCAAAGCACGCATTTCCTTAAGCTCCCTTCTTCGCATCAACAATGATGGTATTGATAAACAGTGCCAACCCGATCAGGGATCCAAAGAAGACCACGTCCCGTAAATCAATGATGCCCTTGGTGATCGACGTGAAATGGGTGAGGAAGCTCATTGCAGAGATCGTGTCGACTAGAAAATCTGGCGCCCATCCCTGGAAAAAATTCAGGACCAACGGCAACCCGCTGGTCAAAAACAGGAAGCACACCACCGCAGATACGATAAATGCGATGACTTGGTTATTGGTCGTCGCTGAAATGCACGATCCAATCGCCAGGAAACCACCCGCCATGAAGAACGTGCCGACGTAGCCTGCGAAAATTACACCGTTATCAGGGTCACCTAAGTAATTAACACTGATCCACAACGGGAAGGTTAACGCTAAAGCGACGCCAATGAAGGCCCAGGCTGCGAGAAACTTGCTCAATACGACTTCCACCGTGGAAACCGGCAGGGTCATAATCAGTTCAATGGTCCCGGTCTTTTTCTCTTCCGCCCAAAGCCGCATGGCGACTGCGGGAGCAAAGAAAAGATACAACCAAGGTGCGTAGGTGAAGAAGGCATGCATATCTGCCTGGCCACGACCAAAGAAATTGCCCAGGAAGAACGCAAATGTCCCGCTCGATGCAAGGAATATAACAATAAAGACGTAGGCAATCGGCGTTGAGAAATACGCCGCAAATTCACGCCCCAAAATGACTTTGGTGTTTCCCATGCCTATTCTCCCGCCGCCGTTAATTGATGGAAGACCTCGAACATGTCACCACGTTCGGCCCGAACCTCATCTACTTCCAAGCCACCGGTGCGAATACGTTCACTGACTTCGCTAATGATGATTTTATCGTCGTTCGGTCGGATCAACAGGGTCGCCATACCGTTGGTTTGTCCCACGGTTTCAATGCCCTTAACGCTGGCCAAGCCGGAGATTTCAGACTGTGCTTTCTCGAGCAAGTCTTCTTTCAATCGAACTGATACTGCGTTGTGGAGGGTTGATTTGCGTTCCATGTCCTCAGGCGTGCCATCGAACACCAACGCACCATTGGAAATGATCACAGCGCGGGTACATACCGCTTCGACCTCTTCCAGAATATGGGTGGAGATCACGATGGCTTTGTCTTTTGCCATTTCGTTGATCAAGTTTCGGACTTGGTCTTTTTGATTCGGGTCCAAACCATCCGTGGGTTCGTCCAAGATCAGGACTTCTGGGTTGTGCAATATGGCCTGAGCCAGGGCCACACGGCGTTTGTAGCCTTTTGACAGGGTTTCAATAGGGCGATGCAGCATATCGCCTAGGCGCACTTTTTCGACCACCTCGTCGATCCGTTGCTTCACCTCTGTCCCTGTAATACCACGCACGCCGGCAATGAACTCCAAAAACTGCTTTGGCGTCATGTCGTCATACAGTGGTGCACCTTCCGGCACATATCCGATCTTCTGTTTTACAGAGATCGGATCGTTCACCACGTCGAAGCCACAGACTTCCGCCGTGCCCGCTGACGGGGGCAGGAATCCTGTTACCATTCGCATTGTTGTTGTTTTGCCCGCACCGTTGGGCCCCAAGAAACCAACGACTTCTCCCCGATTGACGGTGAGACTGATGTCGTCGACAGCTAAAATCGGGCCAAACTTTTTCGTCAGCCCCGAAAGCGCAATCATCTTTTCCATTGTTAGAAAATCCGCTCCCCATGCGCGCGGTGCTATCTGCACCTGCTTATAAATTAAAATTCACCGGAGGGTGATTTGATCCAACACGAGGTCTTTGTCAAGACCCCGGTCGAACCAAAGTGGTTAATTGCCTGAATTTGTGGCAATTAAGCGGTGATAGCGGTGGTTTTTGCCTCGATTGCCTGTGTCGCCTCCAACATCGCAAATTTGACTTTTTCGAAGGCGCGGACTTCCAACTGGCGAATGCGTTCACGGCTGACACCGTAATGCACACCCAGTTCCTCCAGGGTTGGTGGTTCTTCACTTAGTCGACGCTGCTCAAAAATATGCCGTTCGCGGTCAGGCAAAGTCGCCATAGCCTGGGACAGTTGATCGCGATGAAGGTCTCTCTGCTCCGTCTCAGCTGTCAGGTGCTCCGGCGAGGGGGTGTCATCAACCAGAGTGTCCTGAAACTCCATGGAATCGCCTTCTTGAGACATCGGAGCATTTAAAGACACGTCCCGCCCGGACAAACGCCGGTTCATGGTGATCAGATCAACTTCTGAGACGTTCAACGCACTCGACAGTTGAAGGCTCTGTTCAGGCGTTAACTCGCCGGTATCGATGATCTTCAGGTTGTTTTTGACTCGCCTGAGCGAGAAAAATAGCTTCTTCTGGGCTGCAACCGTACCCAGTTTCACCATCGACCAGGATTTCAGCACGTATTCGGTGATAGAGGCCTTGATCCACCACATGGCGTAGGTGGACAGGCGGAATCCGCGATCGGGATCAAATTTCTTTACCGCGCGCATTAAACCGATTGTTCCCTCGCTTACCAAATCAGCGACTGGAAGGCCGTATCCGCGGTATCCCATGGCCATTTTGGCGACCAAGCGCAGATGACTGGTCACCAGCTTATGCGCCGCGTCCGTGTCATTGTGTTCGCGCAGGCGTTCGGCAAGCATGACTTCTTCGTCCGCTGTTAAAACAGGGAAGGTCCAAACTTCGTTAAAATACCTCGATAGACCACCGTCTACGGGCACTGCGGGTAATGTTAAATTCGCCATGTCTCATTTTCTCCTCACTGCTCTTCTGGATCACCAATTGGCCAATCCGAAAGGCCGTCAATAAACGTTACGTGCACAACTCCAGTGCACCAAGATACCTACTGGCACCACGTCATTAGACCGTTTTATGGGGACTGAATGTGTTCATAAAAAGGCCATATCCTCCTAACGAAGCAATACGCCAGCTGGTCCACCATAGGTCGAACCATCCGTAACACCTGACCCCATATGGGCATCAGGCACCAATAGATATGGCATGTTGGGCCAAAAATGTCAAGATGAATGGGGGTAAGGTCAATTATATCAAAGAGTTACGCAGTTATTTCATACCCAAATTATGGTAAAGAATCGTGAGAAACACTTTAAGGCTAGTTCCTATAGAAAAAGGGCGCCCCGCAGGACGCCCTTTAAACTCTTCGCAGGAAACAGGTTCTGCGAATTTACCGATGATAGTCCTTAAGAAACTTGGTCCGACTTCTTCACAGGAAGAACTGGAGCCGCAGCAGGCTGTTTCAAATCATCGTTCAAATTATCGTAGTCATAGCCAAGGTCGGGGATCGCTGGCAAGTCAGCTTCCTTGCCGTTGCGAATTTCCGCTGCCCGCTTTTGACGCGCTAAGCTACGGATCGTCGCATAGTAATCGACCGACGTTTTCTTGACCTCGTCCAATTCATCAACCAAACCAGAATAAAGGTGGATGCCACCGACCAATGCACGGGACCAGGGAATCCAATCTCTGTCTGTATTATTGGCCCACATGTTCAGCGGATCCATATAGCCATCACCAATTCTGCCAACCAGATCACGCGGGTTGGAGGGGCCGAGGATCGGCAAGATCATATAGAAGCCCTCGCCAACGCCCCAAACGGCGAAGGTCTGGCCAAGGTCTTCCTTGTGCTTTTGGTATCCCATTTCGGCAGCCGGGTCAGTAAAGCCAAACAAACCAACAGTGGAGTTGATGGCAAAACGCTTAGCCGTTGTTACCGCGCGCCCAAATTCAAGCTGCAATAAATCATTCGCGAGAATAGTCGGCGAATTTAAGTTGTGCAGGAAGTTGCCGATAACATTCTGGATTGGTTTGGGAAGGCTATCCCGGTAAACGACGGCAACCGGCCGGATCAAGTTCTGCAGCAGGAATTCGTTAAAGCTGAAGATGGCCCGGTTGATGCTTTCAAGTGGGTCATTAGCATCGTCAGCATCCTTCTTCATGCTGTGCTTACCTGCCAATTGAACATCAGCCGATGCAACCGCCAGAGTGGAACTATCGAAACCGTCGCTGTCAGCTGCCAAAGCCTGCCCGGTCGGGCCAACTAAGACGAAAAGACCAAATAGAAACGCGACACTTATGGGAAGAAACTTTTTTACTAGTTGCACGATGCAAACCCCTTATTAACTGTGAAACCTCCAAAGTCCGGACGATGGAACAAATAATTCGTTCGCAAATCGTAGTCCGAACATCACAATAACTTAGCAACACTTGTAAGTGAACTTTTACGCTACCGCAACAACGAATTCTTAACTGAACGTAAACAGTTTCAATTACCTATGTCACCACGATTGCTAGTCTAACCTCTGCTACGTAGAGAGTCGAATCACTTCGAACGAGTTTGGGGACTCCCATTGTGAACAGTCATAGACTACATTAACCAGAACAGGGCGATTTTAGTGCCACTTTTTCATAACGGATATACGGTGTTCTCATGAAGTTTGTTTTACTCCTTTCGAAGCCTCTAATTCCCACCTTTATTCTGCTTGCAGCATTGGTAGCTTCATCGCCGTCAAAAGCAGAGGACACGGGCGCGACTACCGTTGTTGATACATTTCATGAGGCCCTTTTGGATACGATGAAATCCGCAAAAAAGCTTGGAATTAAAGGACGTTACGAGATTCTTGCCCCAACAATAGAGGGGTCGTTTGATCTCCATACCACGGTTCGCGTCGCAACTGGAAAGGCTTGGCGCAAGGCCTCGAGTTCAGAGAAAAATCAGCTCGTCGATGCCTTTCGGCACTGGAGCATCAGCACCTATGCATCCCAGTTTAGTGGCTACTCGGGACAGAGCTTCAAAACCCATGGCGAGAGAGCCGGGCCACAACGTACTCAACTGGTAAAAACCGACATTGTAAGGCCTGGAAAAAAACCAGTCGGGTTGACTTACGTTTTGAAACAAAAGGAAAAAAAGTGGCGAATCGTCGATGTTCTCTTGGAAAATTCGATCAGCCAATTGGCTGTCAGACGCTCTGAATATCGCGGAATCTTGAAGAATGGCGGAATCACGAGCTTAGTTGGGACGCTGAAAGCCCTTTCCAAGAAACTTCTTAACCCTTAAACACCAAATATTAGATAAACAAACGCTTTAGTCATGTATAAAACGGCGTGACATTTTTACCACGCTTGGCATAAATTTCGGTCGAAGCAGGCGAGAGTCGAAGCAATCCATCCGTCGATCGTTTTCCGACAGGCATAAATCCATAAATGAGGCGGGGGTCAGTTTGATCCCCATGGCCTTGTGGCCTTTAAGGGTCATATTGGAATTATTGGTCTTGCTGCGGGCGAGTTTGAGTCGGTTACGGGCTTTTTTCCAAACCGCATAAAACCGTGTGAGATGGAAGTACGGGCGCATCACCAAAGGTTGCTGCGTCCCTTGATAGGCCAACCAGTTCACGAAAAATAGAATATGACGGGCTTCTTCCTGGATGACGGGTTCGAAGACTTCGACGAGTTCTTCCGGAAAGAACCCAGAATCTCGGGCGACCTTGAACAATCCAAATGCGAAAAACGAATCGAAGCATTCGCCATATCCGGTCTGAGTGAAGGCCCAATTGGGTTTTGTCGGCGTTGGGTAGTCTGGCTCCGGCTTAAGTTTGATCCCATAAAATCGGATCATGTTCTCGAGAACGTCCTTATGTCGACGTTCTTCGAAGGCATTAAGCGAAATGGCTTCCTTGATCAAAGGATCCTTCGTTGCATCAGCAGCGCACTGCATTCGCATGGAGGTCTCACTCTCCGTCTCCACGGCGATTTGCCAGAATGGCAATCCGGTCAACCGCGCCAAGGCGTCACCCTCCAGTTCAGGCCAGTCGATAACAGCAGGTTTATAAGGGTCGTAGGTATCCAGAAGCATCCGGCAGAACATTTGTTTGTGTTCTTCCGAACCAATGCGAAGTTCACCCTCATGGTCACTTGTCCAACCCTTAAGCGGGCTTTCATCAGGTATGGGTTTTTCTTCGGTCAGCGTCATTGTTTTCGGCTTTCCCCCAAATCTCGTGTCACAGGCCAGATAACCATCAACGCAGGTAACACTAACAGGGTACAAATCAGGGTCAACACTATCGCGATGCTCAGCAATACTCCCATACTAGCAGTGCCTGGATGACTTGAAAGCGCTATGGTGCTGAAGGACCCGATGGTGGTCAGCGCACTAAACATGACGGCACGCGGTGTGCTGGTGTGCAGGACATCTGCCGATCCAGTTTGGTCACGTTCGCGTAGCACCAAATGAATGCCCCCAGCGACCCCCAGGCCAAACAACAGCGGCAACACGATCACATTAGCAAAGTTAAACGGCACTTTGAACAGCACGGAGGCCGCCACAGTCAGCAGCGCTGCCAGCAGCAACGGTGCGAACACATATAAAATATCCCGAATCCGTCGGAGTAAGACGACCAGCAAAAGGCCGATCAGTATCACAGAAACCAAGCCTGCATCGCGGAAAGATGCGATCACGGCCCGACCTGATTCCAAGATCACCACCGGCGATCCAACCGCGTCCGGCGCAAGGGATCGCACCGCGGTGACAAAATCAATCAGCTGCTCCCGGTCCAGCATATCGCCTTTTCCATAGACTTTTAGCCTCGCCCGTCCATCTGATGCCACCCGTCGCTCACGAAGATTTTTAGGCAGGTCTTTTAGCTCTACAGGCGCTGCATTTAGGGACAAACGGAGGCTCTCCAGGCGATTAGGCAACCCTGACAGCAAGCGCGTTTCCAACTCACGAAGGGTTTGTTCCGGCCTCTCATCCGTTTTTAGCAGACTGTTCAAGGCCCGAGCTAAGCGTGCCGCCGACCTGCCGGTTACCGACGACGCGTCTGCCGCGGCCAGGTTCCCGAGCTTAGAGCGGATTTCTTTGGTCGCACGTGCGAGTTCCTCATCATTTGGTGGTTTTTTATCGCCTTTGTTTTGGAATGCAGGTGATAAGTACAAGGCCATGCTTTCGATAATTTCTAGCTTCTCATCCTGGTTCTTAGGCACAAATTTAGCCAGAGTGATGGTTTCCTTAACCTCCGGAAGCTTCGTCAGTCGTTTACCAAGGGCCTCGGCAGCCTCCAGCGATTTAGCCAAAATCGTTATAGAATACGGGTTGGTTCGGCTGTCAGCCATGAGATCGATCAGCGTACTCACGGATTCGGTGGACGGGTCACGTAAATTCATCGGATCAAAGTCAAACTGAACTTGCGGTAATAAGGCGGTGGCTCCAACACCAAGCAGCACTGCACCGACCACCACGGATTTGGCGCGGGCCCGAACAAACTCCTGCGCCGATCCTGCCACCCCTTGGCCCCACTTGGCTGATCCAGGTTTAACCGGCATCAAGGTTAGTAACGCTGGCAGTACCGTCAGATTGGCAGAGAAGGCGATGAACATGCCTGTGCCCGCGATCAATCCCAGTTCGGCCAACCCTCGATAATCGGTCGGCAGGAACGAATAGAACGCAATCGCTGCGGCGACGGCTGCAAGGGTGAGCGCGCCACCAACGCCTCGGGCCGCTTCACTTAGTGCCTCGTCATGAAAGGCACCTGTATCGATGGCTTCCTTATACCTAAGCCCAAAGTGAATGCCGAAGTCGACGCTCAGCCCGATAAACAAGACCGCGAATGCGACGGAGATCAAACTTAATTGACCCAAGGCCAAGATTGCGAATCCAGCAGTCCAGATCAAACCCATGATCAGGGTTAGTACCGTCGCAAATATCAGTCGTTTGGAGCGGAGACCAACCCCCAATAACCCGAGCACCAGGATAAGGGAGAGGATCCCGGCGAGGCCCATGCCCTCTTCAACACTCTGTAGTTCCTCTTTCGATAAGGCTGCTGTGCCGGACAACCGAACCAGGACGCCATGGTCTGTATCCAAATTCATCTCCGCCGCCGCGCGGCGCACCGCCTTCATGGCCTTACCCGCCGGGGCCAACGAGCCAAAATCTAACGCCGGTTGCGTCAGCAAAAAGCGGCGCGGAATCTTATCGCCTTTCTTGCTTTTGCCGCTCATTAGGTTCTGCCACGACAGATGTTTGAAGCGGCCTTCCTTTTGAGCATCTGCGACATCGGCGATGGCGTTGAATACGGTAGCGACATCGACGGGCGGTTTTCCGGCTTGTGAGTCTTTGCCATTAACTCCCTTCAGGGTCTCATCCACGACCAGACCCAACAGATCGAATAACCCGCGCAAGCTCGAATCCTGCCAGAGCGTGCCCAAAAACGGCTGTGCGTCGGCCAATCGGTCACTGAGATCGGCCAGTTTGTCGGTTTTTAGGTATAACAAACCGTTCTTTTGGAAGAAGGGCTCGCTCGCCAAATCATACACCCGGCCAAATAATTTCGGCATGCCGCGCAGTTTTTCTGCCAAAGCCACTGCCGCATCGTCGGCTAGGTCTGGCGTGTCGCCATCGATCACAACCAAAAGATTATTGGAGTACTGGGGGAATGCCTTGCGGATAATTGCGTTTTGTTTTTGGAACGGCAGATCCGGCGACAGCATATCCGTGGTCGAGGTATTGATTTTGATATTTTGTGCCAGATAAACCACAGAGCTGACGCTCAGCAGCACCGCTGCAATCGCCACCAAAACGGCGAATCGCCGGGTCCAGCCAACCCATCTGACTAAAAATTCTCTATACGTATTGGACAAGGATTCCATAAACGGAATGCTCCTATTGATTGCTGCGCCTTATAGTCCGGGGAAATCCCGTTGGCAACGGGGGGTTGCGCTTGACATTGCTCGGGGGTTGCAACACTTTTTAAGTCGACCCGCTAAATGGTCGAGGAAACATTTTCGATGGCCATGAAAAACCCACCGTACGACCAGCGTATCGCGCGCGTGCTTGTTCGACCCCTGGTCAATACGCCGGTGACGCCGAACCACGTGACAGCGTTGACGTTGATCATCGCCCTCGCGGGGGCAGGCATGATGGCCTCTGGCGATCCGGTGTTGGTGAGTTGGGGGGCCGGCTTATTCGTATTGGCCCGGTTCCTGGATCACTTCGATGGCGAACTCGCCCGCCAAAAGAAACTCCAGTCTCGGTTCGGGTATTATTTCGATTATGTCTCAGGGGCGACCAGCTATGGCGCTCTGTTTTTCTGCATCGGTGTTGGGCTTAATCAAGGCCCATTGGGAAGTTGGGCGCTGGTACTTGGCACGGCAGGGGCTGTCTCAGCGATTCTGTCGATGTTCCTAAATCTAGACATCGACAAAATCCAAGGCGGCGACGAAAGCGGCGATGCGGTCGGCTATCCGGGAATCGCAGGTTTCGAACTCGAAGATGGTATCTACCTGCTCGCCCCAATCACCTGGGCCGGATATTTAATGGAATTCTTCGTCGCAGCAGGAATTGGTGCGACTGTCTATACGATCTGGACGTTTTGGACACTGCTGGTGCTGAAGCGGGAGCAACCTGCGGAGTAGGCAATAATTTCGATATAAATTAAAATATTGAAATTTTTTCGAAATATTGTAATTCTAGCCTGTATCCCATTTCTCAATATTTAGGAGAGAGTACCATGCCGCTTGTTCGGGTTTCATCTATCGGGGGCAAGTTGTCGCCGGAGAAAAAGAAGAAGATTTGCCAAGAAATGCATGACGTGATGATGCGGAATACTCAGTCCCCGTCCGAAGCCGTCTGGGTTATCATTGATGAGGTCGCGACAGAGAACTGGATGATTCACGAAACCATGCTTAGCGAGAAATCGCCGCGGGAGATATTCGAAAAAGAGTAAGTCTTGGCCTACCGGCCATTCTTTGGATTCTTACGCCGATACAAAAATATTCCCACAAACAGCACAACAAAGAACGGCGCGCCGATGCTCGCGGCTACCAGGACTTGTTCGCTCCAACCAACCCAGATCGCAACAGGCACAAGGAGCATGGCGTCGTCTGGGTCGAAGCCGAAGAACGCTCCTATTTCACCGGCGCGTTCGCCGTCTAGGTCTTCGAGTTTGAGCACCAGAAAGAGAACCGATGCGACGGAACCGCCGGCGATAACTCCGTAGATCAATGCATCGGAGCCGTAGGTGCCTGTTCTGAGGCCAATCCCTAAGCCGACAAAGATTAATCCATTTGAAATAGCATCGGCCCATAGGTCGTAGAGGTGACCACCGGGCGAGGTCTTACCGGACAATCTGGCCAGTACGCCATCGGCGCGGTCGAGGATCATGGACGCAATGAACAGGCCGCCCGCGATGTTCATCCAATATTGAGTGCCCATCGCCATCAACACTGCTGCCCCAATGCCCGCCGCCAAGCGCACCGTCGTTACTTGATTAGGGGTCACCGGGGTGTTGACCAAGGGCTTGGCGATTACGCCTGCTGCCTTGTGAAGCCAAGTGTTGTGACTCATGAGGTTATAAAATCTTTAAATCGCCGGGCGACTTCGGGCGGCTTGATGGTTGGACGGCCGAGAGTATCGGGGTGACCCGCTTTTATGACCATATGAACCAAGTGAGGCCCTGGCCGCGATACCGTCTCAGAGATGATTTTCTCTAGTCCATTCAAGCTATCGCAGGTAAATGCTTCTTTGTAGCCGCACGCTGCCGCCACACCGGCAAAGTCTACGGATGCAGAGACCGTCGGTTGCCCGCCGGTTGATTCGTAGGCTGCATTGTCCATGACAATGTGGAGCAAATTGTTTGGTGCGTAGGCGCCAACTGTTGCCAAGGCACCCAGCTTCATCATAGCGGCGCCATCGCCATCAATAACGACGACGCGCTTGTCGGTGTTCAAGGCGACGCCTAAGCCCATTGGTGCCGCACAGCCCATGGAGCCGACTTGATAAAGATGTTGTTCCCTGTCTTCCAAGGTGAATAGTTCGCGGCCAGTAAAGCCTGTCGTCGCGATGATTGCGGCGCTGTCGGGTAAAACGGCTAGCATCCGTTCCATCGCTGCCATGCGCGTTGTCTGCGCACCATTTTCGCGGCGGTCTTCGGTTTGTCCCTTGGGGGCAGGTGGTGGCGCTTTGGCATCTAATTTGTATGAATTCACGTCGCCCTTTTGCATGATAAAGGCGAACGGCAAGTCTGTTTGGGACATGCTGTCTTGCGCTTCGGACAATGCATCTGAAATTTCGCCTTGAGCCGCTGGAAATGCGGCACGCGGAACTTGAATGACATCCAGCACGGCGGGCGTAATATCACCCATCAGTTCATGTTGTGGCTCATCGGTTAGGCCGGGGCCACCGCGCCAGGTTACAATCATCAAGGTCGGAATGCGGAACGGAAAGTTCAGCGACGTCAGCGGATTGACCGCGTTGCCAAGGCCAGAGTTCTGGCACATCACGACGGTCTTGTGTCCGGCCAGCCACGCGCCAGAGGCAATCGCCACCGCTTCGCCTTCGCTGGCAGCCCCGACATAGGACAGACCCTCGTCACCAATCACGCGGTTAATGACCGGAGTCAGAAAGGAACAAGGTACACCCGAAAAGAAGTCAAACCCGGCGTCCTTAACCGGCGTGAGAAAGTCGTCAACGTCGATGCTCACTTAACCCAACCCTTATAAGAAGTCTCTGGCTTTTTGCAGGTCGTGTTCGTCATTCACATCAAGCCAATGGCCGGTGATGTACAGGACAGAGATTTTGTGACCATCGGCCATCAGAGCCTGGAACAGATCTGACATGCCCGATTTTTGCAACTCACCCGCCTTGCCCATGGCCGCCATCTTGTCGCGAACGATGTCGGAACCTTTGGGGCTAAACTTGGCAAGACCGAGCCACTCACCACTGACTTTATCAGCCTCAATCCCATCGCCTATGGCTGCTAATTCCACCAATTCGTCGTCGGTAAAGCCAGGAGAAAACGGTTTGGAACAGGCTGCGAGATCACGGTGTTGCTTGCGATCCGCGTTGTTGTGTTCCTGCCATAACGCGTCCACAGCCAGCACGATGTCGCCATCCGTTCCCATCAATCGGTCGAGAATATAATGCCGGAACAGAGTGTCACCGTAGGCAACGACGCATGTGCCTTGAACCTTTTCAGACGCGCAGGCCAAGCTCGCGGCCTCGCCGGTCTTGGCATAGACATCGTTGTCGACAAGGTTCAGCGAAGGCAGATTGACAGTTTCTTTTTTGTAGCCCCGAACAACGGTGATGTCGCGAATGCCTTCGTCACGGAAGACGGAAGCCAAGCGTCCGAGCAGGGGACGACCGCGAAGATCAAGCATTGTCTTGGGACGATCTTCGGTCAGCGCGCCCAGTTCCTTGCCACGAGACGCTGCCAAAACAATCGCATGGGTTTCGTCTTTGGTATCCGGCAGGTAGCGGCGCTCGGCCTCTTCTAATTCTTCGTTGCCGGTGATGTCGAAGATTTCTTTCACCTTGATGATACCGGGATCGACATTCAACAGAGTTTCCTCGCGCTGAATGGTTTGGCTGATTTCACGCATCGCGGTCATGGATGCGCGAATATTATGATTGGCCCATATCGATAACGAAACGCCGTGCTTCCTGAAGTCATCAGTCGGCGTTTTGTAGTATTTGGTTGGCACGATCACCACGGGGCACTTGTTATCCCACTCTTTACAGAATTCAAAGATTTCGTCGGCGGTTGATTCTTTCGAATGGATCAGCACTGCGTCCGCCCCGGCGTTGTGATAGGCCTCTGCCCGACGGAGCGCTTCTTCAACGCCCCAACCTGAAATCATGGCTTCCAAGCGGGCGACGATGCAGAAATCTGGATCGGTTTGTGTGTCTTTACCAGCTTTGATCTTGCCACAGTGTTCGTCGATGTCGGCCAAGGGCTGGCCATCGCCTAGGAAAGAATTCGTCTTGGGGAATAGTTTGTCTTCGATGCAAATTCCGGCGATGCCGCGCTGTTCGAGCTTTTTCACCGCGCGCCGCATGTTATTGAAGTTACCATAGCCGGTGTCGCCATCGACCAGGATTGGCAGGCTGGACGCATCCGCCATGAACTCCAACACTTCCAGGACTTGGGTCCAGGAAGCTTCGTTATTATCGCGCACACCCAAGGCCGCGGAAATCGATAGACCAGATGCCCAAATTCCCTTAAACCCGGCTTCTTCCACGATCTTAGCGGAGATACCGTTGTGGGCTTCCATGATAAATTCCAGCTCTGACGAGTGGAGCATATTCTTTAGAAGGGTGGTACGTCGAAGAGCCGGAGACTCATTCGAGGGAGCCAGATTTGGTTTAGCTGACATTTGCGGCCTCTAAAATTGTAAGAATTCAAGTCCAGCATGATTTTAGTCAATTCACACCGGATTGTGGGGATATACCATACTGGCACATTGGTGCAAGGGGGGGTGCAAGTCTTCAAAGGAAGTGTCTAACACCAAAAAACCCTTTTTAAATTTCTTCTAATCCGCTAAATCCGGGAGCATCTGAAAGTGAACGAGCAGGCCAAAATTAAAATGCAAATACCGGTTCTAACCGACGAACAAATCGAGAGCTTCAAAAATACGGGCTATTTGGTGGCACCAAACGCATTTGGCATGGATGACATGGCGCTTATTGAACGCTGGGCGGGTGAGGTCGAGGCAATGCCCGAAGAATCTGGCAAGCAGTGGATTTACTGGGAAGAAAGCCAGACCGAGCCCGGCAATAAAATCGTTTCCCGGATTGAAAAGATCAAAGACTACCACCCGGGCTTCGCCGACTTGACGGAAGTCCTGAAGGGTCCTGTGGATCAGTTGCTGGGCGAACGGTCTCAGTTGTTCAAAGAAAAGATCAATTTCAAAAAACCCGGTGGCGACGGGTTTAAGCCGCACCAGGATTCACAGGCCGGTTGGGATACCTACGCCGACTTCTTTATCAGTGTGCTGGTCTGTATCGATGAGGCGACGATTGAGAACGGATGCCTCCAGATCGTTGGCGGTGAGCATTCGAAGGGGCTTTATACGTCGTTTGAACCGATCCCCGATGATGAAATGGCCAAAATGGATGTTATTCCTGTGCCGACCAAGCCGGGGGACGTGATCTTTTTCGATAGCTTCGCGCCACATTCATCGGAACCCAACCACACCGACAAAACCCGCCGCATCTATTTCGCGACATATAATAAGGCCAGTGCAGGCGACCATCACGAGGCCTATTACGTGGACAAACACAAATCCTATCCGCCTGATATCGACCGGTTGGCGAATAAGGAGTATGTGTTTAGGGTCTGAGTCTGAAAATCAAAATTTTGCGTGGAGGATGTTGTGCACCGTCGTCGGTATTTTCCTATCTTTGCGTTGGTTCTATTCAGCCCTCTTCTTTTGCTGGCAGGTTGTTTGGATTCGACAGGCAATGCACCGCTTCCCAAAATTATATCGGGAAATTATTACGTCACCCGCGTTCAAGTCGCAAAGCGTCCCTCAGTAAACTCCGACACGATTGTCAATCGAGTCGCACGGGAACTTGGCGATAAGGCGCGCGCGCACCTTCGCGGCAAATCACCAGTGGTCTTACAAGTCGTCATTGATAAATGGAAAGCACCAGGCAAGCGGTTCATGGGTGGCACTATGGCCGATACTCTCCTCGGCAGCGCCTCCGAACTCACCGGACGCATGCGCGTCTTCGCGGGTGCCAGCAAAAAAATCATCGTCGAGCATGAAATCATCGCCAACTTTTCCGAAAAAGGCTTCATGTCAGACATGTCCCCGACAGAACCTGAGGAAGTAAAACGCCAGGTGATAGATCGGTTCGTGACGATGGTAATTGGGAATGTAAATTAATTTACTGTTACGTCTGTGGCACGGGTGTCCCTAATTCATCTCTTAAATATTGCCCGAGCATTCGAAACTCTTCTCCTCGCTGTGACGTTTTGCGCCACGCCAATGCAATATGTCTGGACGCTTTGGGGCTTGAGAAGGGGCGGAAGTTTAATTTCAGACCACGCAGAATTCCGGCGTCTACCGCCATCTTTGGTAGGATGGTCAGGCCAAGGCCGTTATCGACCATTTGTACCAAGGTATGCAGGCTGGATGCTTGAAATTGAGTGCGCCCCACTCGCTCGGAGAGGGTTCCCATGGCCAAGGTTTGATCGGTCAGGCAGTTGCCTTCTTCCATAACCAGCAAGGCGTCGCGTTTTAGCCGAGCAGGGGTGGCGGTCTCGAACTTTTCCATTTCATGGCCGCGTGGGAATACGATGAGAAAAGGATCATCTGCAAATTCAAATACATCCACTTTCTCAGTCTTATAAGGCAGCGCCATCAGCACCGTATCTAAATCCCCGTCCGCCAATTGCCGAAGCAGCGAGGCTGTCTGTTCTTCGCGTAGATAAAGCTGTAAATCTGGGTAAGCCTCTCGAAGCCCCGGCAGTACTCTTGGTAACAAAAACGGACTAATTGTCGGAATGACACCCATGCGGAGATCGCCCGCCAGTGGTGCGCCTGCTCCTTTTACGGCATCGGTCAAATCGTCAACTCGGGCTGTTACGGTCTTGGCTAAACCCACCATTTCACGTCCGAGCGGGGTCAGCATGACCGAACGCTTGGTGCGTTCGAATAAGGTTACCCCAAGGACGCCTTCCAGTTCCTTGATACTGGCACTTAATGACGACTGAGTGAGCAGGCAGGCTTCTGCCGCGCGGCTGAAGTGACAATGTTCGGCGAGGCTTAAAAAGTGGCGAAGCTGGCGAAGGGTGGGTTCAGGCTGCATCAAAACGGCTTTCTATTAATTGATTTAATCGATTAATATCATAATTATTACTTGTTTCACAAATAAAATGTGACGCCGTATTATCCTCTTCAAGACATTAGCCAACTTCAAAAAGAGGAAATTAATATGACAACCGTACCTTCCGTTACTTTCAAAACCCGAGTCCGCAATGATGCCATCGAAGGCGACAATCCTTTCGAATGGAAAGATTTAACCAGCGATGAAATATTTAAAGGCAAGCGGGTCGTTGTATTCGCTCTGCCAGGCGCTTTCACGCCGACATGCTCAACCAGCCACCTGCCGCGTTACGAAGAACTTTTTGAAGAGTTCAAGGAGCAAGGCGTTGACCAGATTATTTGCCTGTCGGTGAATGACGCCTTCGTCATGTACCAATGGGGCAAGTCTCAAGCGGCGAAAAACGTGTTCTTGTTGCCTGACGGGTCAGGTGAATTCACTCACAAGATGGGAATGTTGGTGGATAAGTCGAACCTTGGATTTGGATTGCGCAGCTGGCGATATTCCATGCTGGTTGAGGATGGTGAGATCGTAAAGTTATTCTCGGAAGAAGGCTTTGCGCACAACTGTCCAACTGATCCATTTGAAGTTTCCGATGCCGACACAATGTTGGGGCATCTAAAGGAAATTCAAAAAGCGGCCTAGGTTTAAGCAAAATGCTCGCCGGTGTTTCTTACAAAAGAACACTGGCGAGCAAGATGTTTAAAATTCAATCCTGCCCCAGCAAAGCACTCCAAATCTGCTCGATCACACCGGCCCAATCACCTCTCGACTGCTGGCGAAACAATTGCACGGTTGGGTACCAAGGGGAATCGCTTTGGTCTCGTAACCACCGCCAATCAGCAACATGTCCAAGCGGCATCCAGACCCGTCGTCCCAAGGCTCCTGCCAGGTGGGCGAGGGATGTATCGACAGATATAATCAGGTCCAGGTTCATCATTGCGGCGGCGGTTTCTGGGAAGGTGTCGACTTCTTGGGACAGGTCTTCGATGGGGGCTGCCCAGTCTTGGCGAAGGTCTTGGGTGCGCTCGCCGATCTGTAGGCTGAACCAGCGTATATCTTGCAATGATAGCAACGGGCGAACGGCTTCCAGAGGCATGGAGCGGTTACGGTCGTTGGAATGTTCAGGGTTGCCGCCCCAGGTCAGGCCGACTTTTATACCATTCCCGGCCAATCGATCGCGCCACCATTGGATTCGGGCGGGGTCGGCAAACAGATAGGGAATGTCGGCTGGAATGGTCTCCATGGTTGTTTTAAAAATCCCTGGCAGACTGGCCAGCGGCGCGTAGACGTCGAAATTCGGCAGGCGCTGCCTGCCCTTAACAAGAATGGGAATATCGCCGGTCAGAGGGCGCAGGGTTTCAATGAGTTTTTCCTCAACCTCAAAAATGATGTTTGGGGCTTTGGCTTTTACGCGCGGAATATAACGGCCGAATTGAACCGTATCCCCCAAGCCTTGTTCTGAATACAGCAGCAGGGTTTTGCCGCCCAAATCTTCGCCCTGCCAAATTGGCTGTTTAAACCCTCTGTCTAGTTTAAGAAGTTGGTTTTTCAAACGGTATTCGAAATGGGGCCAGCCATCTTCAAAGTTGCCTCGCATGAGCAATGAAATTCCCATGTTAAATCGTGTTTCGGCATTGTCAGGGTTAATAGCGGCACCGCGGGCCATATTTTCAAAGCCTTCTTCAATATCTCCCAACTGATGCAATGCACCGCCCAAGGTGTTGAAGCTGGCCGGGTCGTTTGGGTTTAGCGCGATCGCCTTTCTGGCGCTAATTATGGCGTCCTCTGGTTGGTTGTTTTTAAAATAGACAGCCGCCATGTTGGTATGAGCAGCGGAAAATTCGGGCTCAATTTTAAGGGCACGCGTAAAGCATTCGGTTGCCTCCGCAACGCGTTCGATTTTCCAATAGGCGTGACCCAAATCGCAGTAGGCTGGCGCATTATTAGGATTCAATTGAAGCGACTTTCTGATGGCTTCAACGGCCTCCTTGGGTTTGTTTAAATGGGTCAGGGTGATGCCGAAATTATGTAAAGCTTCGGGGAAGTCTGGATTTAACTTCAATGCCTTAGTGTAATATTCAGCAGCTTCTTCAAGCCGCCCAAGTTCACGAAGGGTGTTGCCTAAGTTGGCATTTACCTCCGGAATATCAGGGTTGATGGCGAGGGCTTTGCGGTAGCTCGCCGAGGCCTCATCAAGCCTTCCTGCGGTACGATGGATGACGCCGATATCGCAGTGCGGTTCGGCGAAGTTGGGGGTGCTGGCCGCTTGGCCGAGAAACTTTAGGGCGGTGTCGGTATCGTCCTTCAGATACGCAATCCGTCCCATTAGATAAAGCGACCGGGGGTGGGTTGGATATGTGCCTAATAATGTTTCAAGGTCGGCTGTTGCGCCATCAAGGTCGCCCGCAATCATTTTGTCTGCCGCTGTGTCAAATAGGGCACGGGCGTCTTCTTGCGATAGGGATGGGGTAGAGATCTTCTTAGGTTTTTTCTTAGACGCCTTCCGGCGCTGTTTGCGGTTCATGGCATTTCATTCTCTGATGTTGTGCCGCTGAGCGTCCTTCGAGACGGCTTCTCCGAAGCCTCCTCAGGATGAGGTTGTTAAGTAAGGAATTAATTTAGTAACAATTAAAATAACACCCTCATCCTGAGGAGCGCTCACTTGAGCGCGTCTCGAAGGACGCTCAGCGGCACAATTTCTCAATCATTAACCCAAGCTTTAACCAAGCGCCTCATTCATCGCGCGGCCAACATCGGAAGGTGTGTCTAGCACTACAGCACCCGCTGCTTCCAAGGCATCGCGTTTGGATTTATAGGAGCCTTTGGTGCCGGTGACGATGGCCCCCGCGTGGCCCATGCGTTTGCCCTCTGGGGCTGAGCCACCGACGATGTAAGACACCACAGGTTTGTTCATACCCTTAATGTATTCAGCCGCGTCTTCTTCCATGGTGCCGCCAATTTCGCCAAGAATAAAAATACCCTTGGTCTTTTCGTCGGCATCTAGAAGTTCAAGCGCTTCCCGAGTTGTGGTGCCAATCACCGGGTCCCCGCCAATGCCCATGAAAGCAGATTGGCCGAGCTCCGCGCTGGTAAGATTAAAGCAAATCAAAGTGGCCAAGCTGCCACTTCTGGACACGACTCCAATTGGTCCGGGAGTCATGATGGTCGGGTTGAATGCTGGCATGAAGCCGACGAAGCATTCGCCAGGTGTCGCGACGCCTGTGGTGTTCGGGCCAATGATTTGAGTTCCGGCTTCTTTCCCCGCAGCAACTATTTCCATCACGTCATGGACAGGAATGTGCTCCGTCATGATAACCAGTTTTTTGACTCCCGCGCTGATGGCATCCAGGCCCGCGGCTTTCGCGCCCATGGGCGGGACGAACAAGGCGGCGACATCAAAGGGGTCAGCCGCCATCGCGTCTGTAGCTGAGGCATGAACAGGTACGCCCAAATGGGTGGTGCCAGCTTTCTTAGGATGAATGCCGCCGGTGACGGTGGTGCCGTACTCCTGCATGCGCTCGGTCCAGAAGGTGCCTTGTTTGCCGGTGATGCCTTGGATCACGACTTTTTCGTGTTTACGAACAATCATTGGGCTGCCTCCACCGCTTTTGCACAGGCTTCTTCCATGGTTGGGTAGGGGGTGATGTCTAGTCGGTCCTTCAGCATCGCCACCGCTTCGTCTTCGCCGGTACCATGCACGGAAAAGAACACAGGCAACGTCGGCTTCACGGTTTCCCATGCCGTAATAATGCCATCGACCATCACGTCACAGCGGGCAAATGCACCGCAGAAATTAATCACCAGACTTTTAACGTTTGGGTTAGCCAGCACTAATTCCAGCGCGGCTGTTCCTTTCGTATAGGCTTCGCCACCAATTTCTAAAAAGTTGGCCGGTTTGCCGCCGCAGTGCTGAACCACATCCATAGTGGTCATGGTCAGGCCGGCACCATTCGCCAGCACACCGACTGAACCAGAAAGCTCAATGTATTTAAGGCCGTTACCCTGACCCCGCTGTTCCAATTCGGTTAGCGTATCAGGTGTGCCTTGTTCGGCGAGGGACCCATGACGGGCCAAGGCAGAATCATCCATGGCAAACTTACAATCCAGCGCGATCAGTCCACCTTCGCCGGTAAGCACCAAAGGATTTATCTCAATCAGCTCAGCGTCGTTGTCTTTGTAAGCCTGATATAGTTTGACCAGGGTTTCAGCGACTGCGTCCACGGCGTCGCCAAGGTCTAAGCCTGCAAGCATGTCTGTCGCGGCATCAACGCTTAAGCCAGTGCGGATATCAACGTTTAAGCGTCGTACCGCGTCGGCGTCTTTCTCTGCCGCTTCTTCGATGTCCATGCCGCCCAAGGTTGAGAACAGAACCAGCGGACTGCGCTTGTCCCTGTCGGTCAGGACCGCAGCATAAAATTCCCGCGCGATATCGGCGCATTCTTCGACCAGCACGTTCTCAACCCGGTGTCCGGCAATTTCCATGCCGATGATTTCAGTTGCCGCCAGCCGCGCTTCTTCCGATGTCTTGGCGACTTTAATGCCGCCGGCTTTGCCGCGTTTGCCGGTCGGGACTTGTGCCTTAATGACAACGGTGCCCAGTTTTTCGGCTGCTGCTGCGGCTTCCAATGGGGTGTTCGCAGTCTGACCTTGAGGGGTGGCGATGCCGGCTGCCGCCAGCAGGGGTTTCGCAGCGTATTCTTCGAAGTTCATTTATTTACCGTTCTTTTCCCAATAGCTCAGGAACAGTGAGTCCTCGCTGGGTTTGTCTTCGGGGATGGTGGTGACAAGGTGGGTGATGTTGATGAAATGTTGGTAGCCAAGGTTCTCACTAATTGCATTCCCGGCCCAGGTGCCGCAGCCCATGGTGAGGGTAAAGTTCAGCCCGTTATTGAAACTGCCGCCGTTGCCAAAGGTATGCGCTTGGTTGACCAGAACACGAACCACGTCCATGTCCTCAGCCAGTCGCGTTGCATGTTCCGGGGTGTTGGTATGGATGCCGATGGAATGACCCATGCCTTGGTAGTTCAAAACATTTTGCGTGTGTTCCATGGCGGCGTCGAAGTCTTTGACTTTGTAGACAGTCAGGACCAGCGACAGCTTTTCACCCGATAGCGGGTGCTCTCGCCCAACGCCATCATCTTCAACCATGATGAATTTAGCGCCTTCGGCTTCGGCAGGAAGGCCGAGTTCGCGCGCCAATATATCGCAATCCTTTGCCAGGACACGGCGGTTCAGCTTGCCGTCTGGCCATAGGTTTTCAACGATCTTTGATTTATCTTCTGGTACGGCCATGTAGCCACCTGCGTCCTTGAGCGCTTGGATGGCGTCGTCATAGATTTCCTCGACTATTGTCACCGAATTTTCAGACGAACAGGACGTGGAGTTGTCAAAAGTCTTGGAGGCGCAAATCTTTTCCGCTGCGTCGGCTAAGTCAGCAGTCGAATCAATGATCACGGGGACATTACCGGCACCGACACCAATTGCCGGTGTGCCGGAACTGTAAGCCCGCTTCACGTTGTTCTGAGATCCCGTCACGACCACCAAGTCACACGCCTCCATCAAAGCCTGAGTCAGCTCCTTGGAAATCGGCGGCGGCAGCATTTGCACGAGGTCCGCAGGCAGCCCAATCTTTTCCAACTCAGCCCGCATCAACTCAACGGTCCGGCCTGTCGTCGACATGCCTGCTGGAGATGGTGCAATGATCACCGCGTTCCGTCCCTTAATCGCCATCATCGCCTTATTGGCAGGCGTGGCGGCTGGGTTTGTTGACGGCACAACCGCACCAACGACGCCAACAGGCTTTGCATATTTAACCAGCCCTTTTTCAGGCATTTCCTCAATTACACCAACAGTCTTTACCCGCAGAAGGTCGCGTAGGGTTCCAAAATTCTTACGCTGGTTCTTGATAATCTTATCGGTGACGTTGCCGAGCCCTGTGTCCTGGACCGCGAGTTCTGCCAGCTCGATCGCGTTTTCGGTCTTATAGATTGACCAGCAAAGCGCGGTCACTGCTTCATCTACCCGCGCCTGATCGGCATTGGCAAACACCGCCATGGCACTTCGGCCGCGGTCTATTAGACCTGAGATAATATCGGATTCAGATTGCGGCTGAGGGGCCGGTTGGCTCATGGGTCTTCTCCAAAAAATCGGAATATTAGCATCTACTATATGCCGCTTGCGCGATCAAACAAGACTGCTCACATACCGGGTGTCCTGGGTATCGCATCGGGTGATGCGCCATTCGACAGGTTTGCCGTCGAGTGAGATTGCCACGCGATCGATTTCAAGCAGCGGTTGGCCTGGGGTGAGGCCGAGCAATTCTGCGTCCCGGGGGCCAGCGGTGACGGCACGAAGGGCTTCTTCGACCCGGTGGATGGCGATTGCGTAAGCGTCTTGGTAATGCTGGTACAATGCATGGGGTACGTTTGCTCCACCACCCGCTTCCAATCCGGGGAAAAGTCGGGCGGGCAAAACAATGGTTTCTGTGATCGCAGTTTTCTCGCCCAAGGTCCTGATCCGTTCAATGCGAATGACATCCGCACCGCGCCGAAGTTTCAGTCTGCCGAGATCATCGTCTGACGCGCGGCGACGTTCACAGCTTAGGACCTCGCTTGAGGTTGGTAGCTGCAGGGCACCTTCGCGGTCAGTCATGTGAATGAAATGAAAAAGCTCTCTGAGGGGGTTGTTAGCCGCGACCAATGTGCCCTTGCCCTGCCGGCGAATGACAACGTTTTCAGCCGCTAGATCATTGAGGGCTTTACGAACCGTGCCTTGGCTAACGCCGAACTGATCCGCGAGCTTGAATTCGCTAGGGAGGACCTCGTCCGGTTTCCAATCGCCATCAATGATTCGTTGGAGAATCAAGCCCTTAACCTGGGCGTAAAGAGGTTGGAAGTCGGGGCCTTCGTCGCCGGTAAAGTTTAGGGCCATGGTGTGTTCCCTCCGAGGGAGTGTTCCGCTGAGCGTCCTTCGAGACGACTGCTTTGCAGTCTCCTCAGGATGAGGTTGTAAAAATTGATTTAGAATCAATGCCTTACTTAACAATCCCATCCTAATTTAAATAACACCCTCATCCTGAGGAGCGCGTCCTTAAGCGCGTCTCGAAGGACGCTCAGCGGCACAACGTAAAATTATCATATTCTTATATAAGACATAAGACTCTGCCTTGACAATCCCCCTTGTGGCGCTAGCCTTTCGGGCTAATTCGTTGAAGTTTTAGACTCGTTATTAACCCACAACCCAAACCTGGGGAGGATCAAGTGTCAGGACCAGACTTTCTCGTGCACAGCACCGAAGATACCGTCGGCGTTGTCGTTGTCGAAACCGTTAAGGCCGGTAACGATTTAACCGGTCTCATCATGGATAAAGATGAGAGCGTAACAATCAAAGCGATTGACGATATTCCGCTCGGCCACAAGGTCGCGATGAGCGATATTGCAGACGGCGACACCATTATTAAATACGGCCACGATATCGGTAAGGCCGTCGCCGCAATTTCGAAGGGCGGTCACGCCCATACCCAAAACGTCAAGACAAAGAAGTGGTAGGCCAGCATGAGTGATCTAGGATTTACAGGATGGCGCCGTGAAAATGGTCGCGTCGGCATTCGCAACCACGTAATCATTCTTCCCTTGGATGATCTGTCGAACGCGGCATGTGAAGCCGTCGCCAACAACATCAAAGGCACCATCGCCCTGCCGCACCATTATGGTCGCCTGCAGTTCGGTGAAGATCTTGAACTACACTTCCGTACCCTGATCGGCACCGGTTGCAACGCCAATGTTGCCGCGGTCGTTGTTATTGGTATTGAGCCAAAGTGGACGAAGATCATCACTGATGGTATCGCCAAGACGGGCAAGCCCGTTGAAGGCTTCTCCATCGAACAGAACGGCGACATCAGCACAATTGCTGCCGCCAGCCGTAAAGCCAAAGAATACGTCCAATGGGCGTCTGAACTGCAGCGCGAAGAAGCCAGCATGGATGAACTTTGGGTTTCTGTTAAGTGCGGTGAATCTGATACGACTTCAGGTTTGGCGTCCAACCCAACGGTCGGTAACTTTATCGATAAGGTTGATCCCCTCGGCACCTACACCTGCTTTGGTGAAACATCGGAAATCACCGGTGCGGAACTTCAGTGTGCCGAACGTGCGGCGGATGAAGAAACCAAGGCGAAGTTTATGAAAACTTGGAACGCCTATAACGACTTCATCATGGAATGCAAAACCGATGACCTGAACGACAGCCAACCAACCAAGGGCAACATCGAAGGCGGCTTGACCACCATCGAAGAAAAAGCTTTCGGTAACTTGGAGAAGATCGGTAAGAAAACCAGCTACATCGACGTGCTGGAACCTGCTGAGGCACCTTCAAAGGGTGCGGGTCTGTACTTCATGGACACATCTTCCGCAGCGGCGGAATGTGTGACCTTGCAAGCTGCGGCTGGCTTTGTTGTTCACTTGTTCCCAACGGGCCAAGGCAACATCATCGGCAACCCGATTGAACCTGTGCTGAAGCTCACGGCGAACCCTCGTACCGTACGGACCATGGGTGAGCACGTGGACTTGGATGTCACCGGCATTCTTTCAGGCGACATGAACCTGGACGAAGCGGGCGATGCGCTGATCGACATCACGCTTCGGACCTGTAACGGTCGCCTAACGGCGGCCGAAGCTCTCGGTCACCGTGAATTCGTGATGACCAAGTTATATCGGAGCGCCTAAGGATTCGAGTTTCTGGCGGGCGTCCTTCAAGACGCTCGCCGGGGCTCGCTCCTCAGGATGAAGAATTTAAAAACAGCTCTTCATCCTGAGGAGGCTGCATTTGCAGCCGTCTCGAAGGACGTCCCAGGGAATACGTCATGGCCGATACATTAGAAGTTTCCGTTTGGCGCGGCGGTGAGAATGGTGAGTACGAGACCTACACCGTGCCGTCTCGCGAAAGCCAAACGGTGTTGGACATCGTTACGTATATCCAACGTCGGCTTGACCCGAGCCTGAGTTATCGTTTCGCCTGTCGGGTGGGTGTGTGTGGTTCTTGTGCCATGACGGTGAATGGTAAGGCGCGCTGGACGTGCAGGACCCATGCCAGACTGGTGACCGAAAACGGCAAGCTTGAAATTGGGCCACTTCGGAATCTGCCGGTGGTTAAAGACCTTGCCACCGACATGCGAGAGTTCTTCGATAAATGGGCCAAAGCCGAAGGCAACTTTAAGCCGACCACCACCCGCCATGACGAATTCGCCACCGTCAAACCCTCCGACAAAAAACGTAAACAAGCGACCGCCGCCATTGAATGCATTGGCTGTGGGGTCTGTTATTCATCCTGCGATGTGGTGGCGTGGAATAAAGATTACCTAGGGCCGGCAGCGCTCAACCGCGCCTGGACCCTGATCAACGATGTGCGCGATAGCGGCAATGATGAACGCTTAAAGGCGGTCGCAGGTGATGCCGGCTGCCATGCCTGTCATTCCACTCAAATGTGTCAGGAACGCTGCCCCAAACATTTGAGCCCCACGGCCTCCATTGCCGGGTTAAAACGTGCGGCGACGTCTGCGTTGCTGAAGGGGAAGCTATGAGCTCGCGCGTTGATACAAGACGCTGGTTGATCCAACGGGTGAGCGCGATGGTCTTAGCCGTTGCGGTGATCGTGCATCTCGGCGTCATCATCATGGCGACTCAGAACGGATTAAGCGCCGCTGAAATTGTTGGCCGCGTTCAAGGCAACGTCGGTTGGATGGTCTTCTATATCATCTTTGTGGTCGCGGCGGCTCTGCACGCACCGATTGGTTTGCGCACAGTCATCCGAGAAGCGACGGGCATGCAAGGCCGTTGGCCGGGATTTATCTCAGGGACCATTGGTGTGCTGATGTTGATCATGGGCCTGCAAGCCGTGCTTCGGCTGTATGGAGTTTAGGGTCATGAACCAGTCCGTAAATTCTCATCGCGCTCACCGTGCCCATGCAACTTATTGGGCGTTCATATTGCACCGGCTTTCAGGGGTGGCGCTGGCGTTGTTCTTGCCGGTGCATTTTTACATGCTTTCGATGACCGTCACCGACGCGGCGCGGTTCGATAATTTTATCAGCTGGACGGAAGCCCCCTTGGTAAAGCTTGCTGAAGCAGGCTTAGTGGTCCTGTTGGCGCTGCATCTGACAGGCGGGTTGCGTTTGTTGGCGCTAGAATTTCTGCCGTGGCGAGATTGGCAAAAGTCGGCGGTCGCGCTCGCAAGTGGGTTAAGCTTGATTGTTGGATTGGTATTTTTACTCAATGGAATTTGAGATCATCATTCTCATCGCCGGGGCTTTTCTCGCGGCCTTTGCCGTTGGCGCTGTTGGTTTTGCCGACGCACTCATTGCCGGGGCGTTCTGGCTTCATATTCTTGATCCGGTGGATGCCGTGCCGCTTATTCTCGCGACGGGATTTATCATGCACGCGATCGGTATTTGGTCGGTGCGCGAGGGGGTTCGGCCTGTTCGGTTAAAGCCATTGATTATCGGCGGCGCATTCGGCGTTCCACTCGGCGCATGGATGTTAACTGTGGCTGACCCACTCGTATTTAAGATTTGTATTGGCGCGATTATGGTCATCTATGCTGTTGTATTTCTCAGCATCGGGGTTTCCGAGAGACTGCTTCCACAAACCAAGACCTTTGCGAGTGCCTTGGGACTTACGGGAGGTGTCATGGGGGGGCTTTCTGGACTGGCTGGGATGCCGATCAATATCTGGAGCCGCCATCTTGGGATTGATAAAATACAACAGCGCGGGATCTATCAGCCCTATAATTTGGCGATGCACGGTATGACACTTGGGTGGCTCGCTTCGTGGGG